>CAZCRP010000016.1:0-20514 GCA_964501055.1 uncultured Acidimicrobiaceae bacterium | reverse complement strand
CGCGGTGGGGAGCCGACCGGCGCGGGGCGCCGAGCTGCCCGCCTTCTATCCGGCCGGGACGGACTTCCGGGTGGCGCCCTCGGGACGGAAGCTGATCCACGGTGGCTTCGTCCTCAGCCTCGATCCCCAGATCGGCGAGCTCCCCACCGGCGACGTCCTCATCGAGGGCGACAGGATCGTGGCGGTCGGCCAGGGCCTCGCCGCCGGCGACGCCGAAGTCATCGACGCGGCGGGGATGATCGTCATGCCCGGATTCGTCGACACCCACCGGCACATCTGGGAGGGCATCCTGCGCAACATCGGCACCGACGTGCCCTTGGAGGGGCGGACCAGCTACATCTCGTTCGTGCTTCACAAGCTCGCCCCGGCCTTCAGGCCGGAGGACGCCTACGTGGGCAATCTCCTTTCGGCGCTGGGCGCCATCGACGCCGGGATCACGACCCTGCTCGACTGGTCGCACATCCAGGGCTCACCGTCGCACACCGATGCAGTGATCCAGGCGCTGGAAGACTCGGGGTTGCGGGCGGTGTTCGCCTACGGTTTTCCCTGGTGGGGCAAGTGGGAGGAGCGCCAGCCGAGTTGGTTCGTGCGGGCCGCCACCGAGCACTTCTCCACCAAGGACCAACTGCTGACGCTGGCGCTGGCGGCTCCCGGTCCCGAGTTCACCGACTTCGAGGTGACCCGCGACCACTGGAAACTGGCGCGTGAGACCGACGCCAGGATCAGCACCCACGTGGGCGTCGGCAGCTATGGCCAGGAAGGCAAGCTGAAGGAGTTCGGCGAGGCCGGGTTGTTGGGGGCGGACACGACCTACATCCACTGCACCACGCTGGCCGACGCGGAGATCCAGATGATCGTCGACACCGGCGGCACGGTGTCGCTGGCCTCGCCGGTGGAGATGATGATGGGTCACGGGATGCCGCCCATCCAGAAGTTCCTCGATCGCGGCCTGCGCCCGAGTCTCAGCATCGACGTGGAGACGAACGTGCCCAGTGACATGTTCAACCAGATGCGTTCGGTGCTCGGTCTGCAGCGAGCGCTGGCGGCGGCCGAGGGCAAGCCGGCGGTCTCGACCAGGGAGGTGCTCGGGTACGCCACGGTGGAGGGAGCGCGGGCCAACGGCCTCGACTCGAAGGTGGGCACGCTCACCCCTGGCAAGCAGGCGGATCTCATCCTCCTGCGCACCGACCGGCTCAACGTCACACCGCTCAACGACCCCGCCACCGCCGTAGTCGTCGGGATGGACACGAGCAACGTGGACACGGTTCTCATCGCCGGACGGGTGATGAAGCGGCATGGCGCCCTCCTCCATGTCGACTGGGGGGCGGTCAGCCGGATGGCAGTGGCGTCGCGGGATCACGTGGTGGAGAAATCGGGTTTCAAGCTCCCCAAGATCTGACGCCGGGACCCGTCGCCTCACGAGTCAACTGTCAACACTCGAGCCGCTAGGCTCCGCCGCCAGTTCGACGACGAAGGGAAGCGATGCGCGTCGGTCGGCCGATGAGGCGGGTGGAGGATGAGGCGCTCGTGAGCGGCACTGGGCCGTTCACCGACGACCTGGAGGCAGCCCGCGAGGCCGCCCACCTCGTGCTGGTCCGTTCCCCCTTCGCGCATGCCCGGGTCCGGCTCGGTTCACCCCCGCCGGGCGCCTTCGTCATCGTCGCCCAAGACGTGCCCGAACTGACCTGGCCGCACCTGCTGCCCGGACCTCCCCCCCGGCAGGCGCTGGCGGCCGACCGCACCCGCTTCGTGGGGGAGGCGGTGGCTGCCATCGTCGCCGACGACCCGCGTGAGGGCCGCGACCTCGCCTCGGAGTTCGACATCGACTTCGATCCGCTGGCGGCGGCGACCACCGTGACACGAGCGCTGGCACCGGATGCGCCCCTCGTCTTCGAAGAGTTGGGCACCAACGTCGCCTATCACGACGAGTCCGAATCCGATCCCGACCTCTTCGCCGGGGCAGACGTGATCGTCGCGCGCACGTTCCGCCAGCATCGGATCGCGCCGGGCATGCTGGAGTGCCGGGCGATCCTGGCGGTTCCCGACGGCCGGGGCGGCTTGGAGGTCCATGTCGGACACCAGAACGCCCACAAGCTCCACGGCGAGTTGGTCCGCACCTTCGGGCTGTCGCCCGACCAGGTGCGAGTCATAGTCCCCAACGTCGGGGGTGCGTTCGGGGCGAAGGGACCGCTCTATGGGGAGTACCTGCTTGCGGCGTGGGCGGCGCTGCAGACGGGGCGGCCCGTGAAGTTCATCGAGACTCGCTCCGAGAACCTGCTCCTGACGGTCCATGGGCGATCCCAGACCCAGCGGGTGCGGGCCGGGGTGACCCGGGACGGCCGCATCACCGCGCTACGAGCCGACATCGACGGTGAGCTCGGCGCCGGGCTCGACTCCCAGCGCTGGTGTCTCGGAAGCACCAGGGTGATGCTGTCCGGCGCCTATCGCATCCCCCGCATTGAGTGGAACGTGCGCGGCGTCCTGACCCATACGCCACCCATCGGAGCCTTCCGCGGTGCCGGCCGCCCCGAGGCCGCCTACCTCGTGGAGCGCTTGGTGGACGAGGTCGGGCGCGAGCTCGACCTCGACCCGCGGACGGTGCGGGAGCGGAACTTCATCGAACCGGACGCCTTCCCCTACGTCCTCCCCACCGGCGGCACCTATGACTCCGGTGACTATCGAATGGCCTTCGATCTGGCCCTGCAACGGGTGGGCTATGACGAGTTGCGGGCGAGGCAGGTGTCCCCCGACCCTGCCGGCCGGCGGCTCACCGGGGTGGGGATCGCCGCCTACGTGGAGATGTCGGCCATCGGCGAGGAGTACGGAGGGGTCGAGGTGCGGGCCGACGGCTCGGTCTACGTGCGCACCGGCACGTCGCCCCACGGGCAGGGCCATTACACCTCGTGGACGCAACTCGTCGTCGACCAACTGGGGGTGGATCCGGGGGACGTGACCGTCATCCACGGTGACACTGCGATCGTGCCGCGCGGTCACGGCACCTTTGGGAGCAAGTCCTCGTCGCTCGGTGGGAGCGCGGTCGATCTGGCCGCCCAGGACGTGGCAGACCAGCTGCGCCGGCTGGCCGCCGAACAGCTGGAGGTGGCGCCCGAGGACGTCGTGCTGGGCGGTGGGAGCGCCGAAGTGGTCGGCTCGCCCGGCTCTGGCGTGTCTTTGGCGACGCTGGCAGCAGCCGCCGGAGGCACGGTCGGCGCCGAGCACGACTTCACAGGCAAAGGCCAGAATCACCCCTACGGCACCCACGTCTGTGAGGTGGAGATCGACACCGAGACCGGCGAGGTCTCGATCACGCGCTATGCGGCGGTCGACGACTCGGGGCGGTTGATCAACCCGCTGATCGTGGAGGGGCAACTGCATGGCGGGATCATGCAGGGCGTGTCCCACGCCCTCGCCGAGGAGGTCCGCTTCGATGAGCACGGCCAACTCCTCAACGGCACGCTGGCCACCTACCAGCTGCCGACGATGTCCGCCGCTCCGACGATCGACGGCCGCCGCACGGAGGCGCCTTCGCCGACGAACCCGCTGGGCGTCAAGGGCGTCGGCGAATCGGGCATCACCGGTGCCACGGCCGCCGTGGCCAATGCCGTGTACGCCGCACTGGCGCCGCTCGGCATCGGAGAGGACGAGCTGCCGATGCCCTTCACGCCGGACAAGGTGTGGGCCGCCGTAGCGGGCCGATCATGAGCATCGAACTGGTCGTCAACGGCACGGCGGTCACCTTGTCGGATCCCACCGAACTCCTCGTCTTCGCGTTGCGGGAAGGCCTCGGCCTGACCGGAACCAAGGTGGGATGCGACTCGAGCACCTGCGGGGCGTGCACGATCCTGGTCGACGGCGATGCCGTCAAGTCCTGCACGATGCTGGTCGGTCAGGCGCGGGGGCGACGGGTCACGACCATCGAGGGGGTCTCCGCGGGAGTTCCGACGGTGCTGCAGCGTGCCTTCAGCGAGGAGCACGGTCTCCAATGCGGGTTCTGCACACCGGGTTTCATCATGTCCGTCACCGCGTTGCTGTCCGCAGTCGGTGACCCGGACGAGCACGAGGTGCGTGAGGCGCTGGATGGGAATCTCTGTCGCTGCACCGGATACACCGGCATCCTCAATGCGGTCCTGCGCGCGGCGGCCCTGATGCGGGGCGAGGAACCCCCCGTCAAGGCGGGGGTGGCGCTCGATGAGCCGTTGGCGGTGGTCGAGGTGACCGACGTCGTCGGAGAGGCGTCCGACGTCGAAGTGGTGTGAGGGCCCCGTTCGTTCGCCGGTTCCGTAGCCGAGTCGCGGTCGTAGCATCGCGCGCACGAGAGAGGAGCACCCCCGGTTTTCGAGACGATGAGTCAACTGTTGACTGATGACATCTGACCATGTAGTTTCCGGCCAGCGGGCGGCGACGCCCGACTGTCGTACAGGAGAGAGGCCACTATGACGGGCAAATCGCGACGGATACCGAAGGCATGGATACTCGTGAGCGTCCTCGCCCTGCTCGCGGCGGCGTGCGGCGGGGACGACGCCGCGACCACCACCACGACGGCAGCGACGACCACCACCGCGGCGGGAGAGACCACCACCACCACGGAGGCCACCACCACGACGGTCGGTGAGGAGATCCCGACGGTGCTCCGCTTCGGTGTGACGCCGGCCGACGACTCGGCCGGTCAGGAAGAGCGCTTCGGTGCGATGGTCGCCGCCCTCGAGGAAGATGTCGGCATCGATGTCGAATTCATCACCACCGGCGGCACCTACGGCGGGTTGATCGAGGCCCTCATCGCCGGGCGTCTCGACATGGCGGTGATGTCGCCCTTCGCCTACGTGATCGCCACCGGTCAGGGCGCAGACGTCGAGGCACGAGCGGCGTACATCACGAGCCCGACCGGCAACCCGACCTACCAGTCCTACGGCCTGGCACGCGCCGATCGCACCGACGTCACGAGCATCGAGGACTACGCCGGCAAGCGGATTTGCTTCGTCGATCCCGGTTCGGCCTCCGGCTTCCTCATCCCGTCGGCGGGACTGCTGGGGGTCGGCATCGATCCTGAGACGGATCTGGAGGAAGCGGTCTACGCCGGCGCCCACGACAACTCGGTGCTGGCCATCGCCGACGGCACCTGTGACGCCGGCTTCGCGGTGGACTCCCAACTCGGTCGGATGGAGTCGTCCGGCGACGTGGAGGTGGGCGAGCTCGTCGTGGTGTGGGAGTCGCCTCCCATCCCGGGGGTGGTGCTCGCCATCCAGCGGAGCATCCCCCAGGAGATTCGTGACCAGATCGCCGCTGTGTTCCTCAACAACACCGGCGCCGACCTGTACGAGCGGGGCTTCTGCAACGACAACTGGGTCGAGGACGACGGTCCCACCGGCACTCCCTGGTGTCCGATCGCCGGCACCAGCACGTGGGGTTTCGCCCCGGTCGACGACACGCTGTACGACAGCCTGCGGGAAGTCTGCCGTCTGACGGAGGCGCCCGCTTGCACCGACTGAGCCAGCCCACCTCGGCTGACACGACGATGGGCGGGGTGACCCCCCGCCCATCGTTTCATCCGACCGACCCCGGACGTAGGATCGGCGACGTTCGGCACCCACGTCTCGCCTGGGGGTTGGGCCGATGACGTCGACGGAGTCCGCTGCGATGAACGAACAGACCACGACGGATCCCATCCACGATCCGACCGTCGTGGTCGACAACCTCGTAAAGACATTCAACGACGGGGCCGTGCGGGCGCTGCGCGGGATCAGCTTCGATGTCATGCCCGCGTCGTTGACAGTGCTCGTCGGGCGATCGGGCTCGGGCAAGTCGACGTTGCTGCGGTGTATCAACGGGCTGGAGCGGCCGACCGCGGGGACCGTCAGGGTCTTCGGGCAGGAGCCGGCCTTGCTTCGCCCGTCTGAGTTGCGCCGGCTGCGCCGGCGCATCGGCTTCGTGTTTCAGAGTTTCAACCTGGTGGGACGCAACATGGCGATCGAGAACGTGCTGTCGGGAGCATTGGGCCGGTTGCGCGGACCCCGCTACGGCGTCATGACCTACAGCAGTGCCCTGCGACGGGAGGCGCTCGGCTACCTGGACCGGGTCGGGCTCGCCGACAAGGCCTTCCAGCGCGCCGACACCCTCTCGGGAGGCCAGCAGCAGCGGGTGGCCATCGCCCGGATGCTCTTCCAGAAGCCCGACCTGGTGCTCGCCGACGAGCCGGTGGCGTCGCTCGACCCCGAATCGTCTCGCCAGGTCATGGAGATCCTCTTCCGCTCCTGCTCCGAGGAGAACCTGACCGTGGTGTGCAGCCTGCACCAGATGGAACTGGCCCTGGGCTGGGCCGACCGCGTGATCGGCATGCGACTCGGTGAGATCGTCCTCGATCGGCGCGCCTCCGAACTCACCTCGGAGGAGACGATGGCCGTATACGACGTCGACGAGCCCGATGACCACGGGGCGGCGAGGACGAGTTGAACGTCTCCGTCGCCCGTCGCCGTCCGGACACGGTGCGCCCACCACTCACCGTGCAGCGACTGCAGCTTCCGATCCTCAGCGTCATCACGCTGGTGCTGTTCGTGGTGGCACTGCAGCAGACGGGTGTGTCGCCTGCCCGATTCGCCGGCAGCTTCGATGCGGTCAGAAGCCTGCTCGAGCGCATGTGGCCCCCCGTCACGTTCGAGTGGCCCCGCTACCTGGCGGCAGTGATGGTCACCTTCTACATGGTCGTGGCCGCCACCGGCATGGCGCTGGTCATGTCGGTTCCGTTTGCGATCCTGTCGGCCCGGAACACAACGCTCAATGGCGCGACGTTCGCCGTCGCCAGGGGAGTGATCGTCTTCACGCGGGCGATCCCCAGCATCGTGTGGGCGCTGTTGCTGGTCAGGGCGATCGGCATCGGCCCGCTCGCCGGCGTGCTCGCGATGGGGATCAGCTCGATCGGCATGCTGGGCAAGCTGTTCGCCGACACCATCGAGGATGTCGATCGCCGGCCGCTGGAGGCGCTGACTGCCAACGGGAGCGGGCGGACTCAGGTGTTCGTCGGCGGGATCCTCCCCCAGGTGATGCCGGCGTGGATCTCGCTCACCCTCTTCCGCCTGGACATCAACGTGCGAAGGTCGGTCATCCTCGGCTTTGTCGGCGCCGGTGGTATCGGCTTCGAGCTGCAGCGGGTGCTCGGTCAACTCGTCTACCCCCGCGGGCTCACGATCGTGGCGATGATCTTCGTGTTCATCGTGGCCGTCGAGCAGCTCTCCGCGTGGGTGCGCACGGTGTTGGTCGGGAGCGAGGGGATGGAGACCAACCCCTTCCGACGGCCGTGGAGGAAGAAGGCCGCCCCGGCGACCGATGTTGCAGTGCCCGTTCCGTCGGCGGCGGGGGCCAACGGGTCGGTCAGCGTGCCGTGGACGACGTCGCGCCGAGTCAAGTTCGGCGCGCTGGCGATCGGACTGGTGCTCATGGTGGTGTCGATGATGCAGGTCCGCCTCACCCCGGCCACGTTCGTCGGGGCGTGGATCGACCTGTTCGGCGTGGCGCAGCGGATGTGGCCACCGGACTTCGTCACCAATTGGGAAGGCATCGCCGCCGGCATGCTCGAAACGATCTGGATCGCGCTGGCGTCGACCGTACTGGGGATGGCGATCGCCCTTCCCGTCGCCATCCTGGCGGCCCGCAACATCTCTCCCCGCCCGTGGATCTCGCGGCTGGCGCGGCTGACGATGCTCGCCCAGCGTGGCATCCCTGAACTGATCCTGGCAGTGCTGTTCGTCGTGGCCGTCGGGCTGGGGCCGTTCGCCGGGATCCTCGCGCTGACGCTGGGAGCGATCGGGTTCACCGGGAAGCTGATGGCCGACGGTTTCGAGACCCTCCCCGACAACAGTCTGGTCGGCCTCAAGTCGGTGGGCGCGAGTTGGACCCAGCGGACGATCGGAGCGGTGATACCGCAGGCCATGCCGATGATCGTCGGGCTCGGCGTCTACACCCTCGACGTGTACGTGCGGGCCGCGGCGATCCTCGGGATCGTCGGCGCCGGAGGGATCGGCGGCATCCTGAACTCGACGATCCAGTCCCACCGCTACGACCGCACCCTCGCGATCTGCCTCATCATCTTCGCCCTCATCTACGGCTTCGAGCGTACGTCGGGATGGGCGCGGAAGAAGCTGATCTAGGGGGCACGTGGATGGAACTGATCGAACAACTCGCGGCGGACGTCAACTTCCGCGACGTCGGGGGATTGCGGACCGAGGATGGCGGCTTCGTCGCTCGGGGCCGTCTCTTCCGCTGCGGACTCCTCACCGATCTGCCGGCTGCGACGCGGGCGGCCATCGAGGCGGAACTCGGCGTGCGGAACGTCATCGACATCCGCCGACTCGACGAGATCGACACGCACCCACCCGCCGAGTTCTCCACCGCCAGACTGCACCGTCTGCCGCTGACGCCCGCCGGTGTCCGGCTGATCGTGGACCCCGAGGACACCGTCGAGTCCGTGGTCGACTGGTACTGGCGCCAGCTCACCCTCGGCGAGGAGACCGTGCGCGAGATCTTCGAGTTGCTCGCCGCCGACGACGAGTCCGCGGTGGTCATCCACTGTCACGCCGGGAAGGACCGCACCGGGGTGGTGGTTGCCATGATCCTCACCGTGCTCGGCGTGCCGCGGGAGGCAATCGTCGACGACTACGCCGCCTCCGGCGAGAACACCACCGACCCGTTCTTCGCGACGCTGCCGCCCATGTACTCCCAGGCGCATCCCGAGATCATGGAGATGCTGCTCGATCGAATCGACGACGAGTACGGGTCCGTCGAGGGATATCTGAAGGGTGCCGGGGTCGACGACGACACCATCGCGGCGGTCCGTCGTCGTTTGCTGCGCGGAGGCGACGGATGAGCGATGGGGGTAGCCAGCCAGTGGAAGACCGTGGGCGGACGGCGACGAGAGAGCGCGGAATGACGCGTCGGCCGGAGTTCACCTTGGCCAGCGGCCCTGCCGCGATGAGCCCCGAAGCGCTGCGCGCCATGGGCCTGCCGGTCACCTACCCCTATGACCCCTCCTTCCTCCACATCTACCGGGAGTTGGAGAGCGATCTCGGGGCCCTGTTCGGCACGAACGGAGACGTCGTGATCCTCGCCGCCGAGGCGATCGTCGGCCTGGAGGCGGCGGTGCGGGGCGTTGGTTCCTCCGGGCGGAGGGGCCTCGCACTCAGTTCCGGCGGCTACGGGACCTGGCTCGGTCGGTTGCTGGCGAGCACCGGTACCGAGGTGGTCGGGGTGGGTGTGGCGCCGGACCGCGCATTGACGCCTGAGATGGTGCAGGAAGCCGTCGACCGCGACGGGCCGTTCGACATCGTGCTCATGGTGCACGGCGAAGGGGCATGTGTGAACCCGTTGCGGGAGATCGCCGGCATCGCTCGCAACGCCGGCGCGGTGCTGATCGTGGACGCCGTCTCGACGGTGGGCGGGATGCCGGTGGAGGTCGACGCCTGGGGGATCGACGTGGTCGTGGCCTCGCCGCACAAGTGCCTGTCGGGTCCGATGCCGCTGACGTTGATGTCGGTGTCCGACCGGGTCTGGCAATTGATCGAGACCAACCCCGGCGCGCCCCGGGACTCGTTCTTGTCCTTGCTGGACTATCGCGACAAGTGGATTCGGGCGGAGCGGTTTCCGAGTTCGCCACCGGTCTCCGACGTGGTGGCGACCGCCGCCGCGGTGCGGGCGGTGATCGAGGAGGGACTCGACGAGGTCTACGCCCGCCACACCCGCTCGGCGCGGGTGGCCTGGGCGGGCATCAGCGCCATGGGGCTCACTCCATGGGCGACCAGCCAGGCGATCGCCTCACCCAGCGTGACCGCCGCCCGCATGCCTGACGGCATCGATGCGGCCGAGTTGGCGGCTCACATCCGCGCCCACTACGGCGTGTACCTCGTCAACTCGGGCGCGACGGTCAGGATCGGGCACATGGGTGAGACGGCACGGGGGATGTATCCGGTGGTGGGAGTGGCAGCGCTGGGCCGGGGGCTGCGTGATCTCGGCGCGAAGGTGGACGTCGGGGCAGGGGTCGAGGCGGCGATGGACGTGCTGGCGGTGGGAGGTGTGAACTGTTGACACTCAACAGGGTCGGTGCGACAATTCGCTGTCCCCGCGCAGAAGGGCCCGCAGCGGCATGAATCCCCACTTCGGCGTCAATCTGAACAATCGCGAGCCGTTGATCGCGCCGCAGTACTCGCTGGCCGACCTGCTCGACCTGTCCGAAGTGGTGGAGGAGTCGGGCTTCGAATCCGTGTGGGTGGGGGACAGCCTCTTCTCCAAGCCCCGCTATGAGGCGATCGCGCTGCTCGCCGCGCTCTCCCAACGCACCACGCGCGTGCAACTCGGCACGTCGTGTCTGGTCACGAGCACCCGCAATCCCCTCTATCTCGCGCTCGAGTGGGCCACCCTCGACCATCTGTCGAACGGCAGGACGATCCTCGGCGCCTGCATGGGGAACCCCGAAGACGGCGTCAGACGAGAATTCGAGGCGCTCGGTCTCGACTACCGCCGGCGCGCCTCGATCTTCGAGGAGGGCCTGCAGGTGATCCGCCAACTGTGGACCACCGGCGCGGTCACCTTCAAGGGCGAGCACTTCGAATACGACGACGTCAGCTTCTACTCGGGGACCGAGATGGGGCCGCTCGGTCCGGTGGCGGGCGTTCCGCCCATCTGGGTGGTCTCGAACATCCGGCTCACCGGGGAGTTGCAGCCCGACGTGGCCCGGCGGCGCATGGAACGGTCTTGTCGGCGGATCATCGAGTTGGGCACGGGTTGGCTCACGTGCTGTCGGGCGCGCCACAGCAACGAGGTGGTGGAGCAACTCGACACGCTGGGCAGGTACGCCGCCGAGATGGACACCGACATCGACGATCTGGCGGTGGCGTATCAGGTCACGATGAACATCGGTGACTCGAAGGAGGCGTCTGAGTCCGCCATCGGCGAGTACATCGGCCAGTACTACCCCGAACTCAGCAAGTCGGTGGATCTGGGGAACTGGGGGCCCGTCGGAACCCCCGACGAGATCATCGCGTGGCTCGAGGAGTTCGAGGAGGCGGGTGTGACGCACTTCATCTGCCGTTTCGGCGACATGGATCAATTCGGACAGGTGGAGCGTTTCGCCCGGGATGTGCTCCCGGCGTTCGCGTCCACCGAACGAGGCAAGGAGGAGTCATGGACGAGATGAACCAAACGACTCGAACCGAGGACATGATGCGTGCTTCGGCGGAGCTGATCGTGGACACGTGCTTCGAGGTGACCGAAGGCGACGTGGTCACGATCATCACCGATGATCGGCGCAAGGACGAAGCAGAGATGGTGGCGACAGTGGTCTCCGAGCGCGGAGGCTGGCCCGTTGTCATGAACAACGACACGCAGGTGCGGAGGGCGCTGGCCGACACGCACTTCCCGATGGCGCCGCCTCGCAATCTCCACACCGCCATGGTCACCGCCGACGACATCATCATCATGACCAACCTCGAGTGGGCGAACCGTTTCGCCCACACCAAGGCGGTCAAGGAGTCCGTCGCCAACAAGGTGCGGATCGGCTCGGTCGAGGAGGGATTCGGTCTGTGGCCGATCTCGGTGGCGGACATCGAGAAGACCACCGCCAACGCCGAGGCGGCGGTGGCCCTCCTGGCGGGGAAGAACTGGGTCAAGGTCACCTCCCCGGCCGGGACCGAGGTGGAGGTCAACCTCGACGGCAGGTCGGCCCTGTGCATGGTGCCGGTCAAGAAGCCCGGAGTCATGATGGCGCCGGTCCCGCTGTGGGGTGAGGTGGCGTTCGCCGCCCATGAGACGAGCACCAACGGGACGATCGTGGTCGACGGCAACATGCTGGGAATCGGCGTGCCCGGCCACGTGTCGGAGCCGATCACCTGGCATGTCGAGGGCGGCCAGTACAAGGCGATCGAAGGCGGGGAGGACGCCCAGCGGCTGAAGGACGTGATCACCGGCGTCCCCAACATCGAGACCGTGGCCGAGTTCGCGTTCGGGACCAGCGACTTCGCCCCCCTCGGGTCTCCGTCGGAGAAGGGTCGCAAGGGCACCGCTCACTTCGCGTTGGGAGACAATGAGAACTGCTACCCGGGAGGACAGAACGTCAGCCCGCTCCACCTCGATGGTGTGAGCCACAACGTGACGATCCAGGTGGTCGACACCGGCGAGTACATCGTCAAGGAAGGCGTCTGGCAACTGTGACCGAGGTGACGGTGGTGACGCTGGAGGACATCGAGCCGGTCGTGCTCGGAGGGGGGAGCTGGAGCCGGGTGCTCATCGATCGCGCCACCGCCGCGTCGACGGCCACGACGCTCGGATACTCGGAGTTCGCACCGCAGACCAGCACCGATCACATGAGCCACGACACCGACGAGCTGGCCTACATCGTGTCCGGCTCCGGCCTGATCCAGCTCGATGGCGGAGCGGTTCGGGTCGAGCCCGACTCCGCCTGCCACATCCCCGCCGGGGTGTGGCACTCGGTGGTGAACGACAGCAGAGACACCGCCCTGGTGATGGTCTTCGTGTTCGACTCTCCCGCCTACCCGCCCACCGAGCGGCGGCCCTACCACTCTGACGAGGGCTGAATGGTCGGCGGCCGAAAGCCCGAGTCCGTCGAGGTGGCGGTGGAGCAGGTGGTGCTCGCCAGCCACATCGTCGCCCGCGCCGGATTCGAGGACCTCACGCTGGGGCATGTGAGCGTGCGCGGTCCCGACGGGTCGTCGATGTACATCAAGCGCAAGGGCCTGTCGCTCAGCGAGGTGGAGGCGGGCGATGTCGTGGCGGTCGACCTGGAGGACATCGGCACCCTGGCGGCGCCCAACATGCATCTGGAGGCGGTGATGCACTTCGAGGCGTACCGGGCCCGTCCGGACGTCGGCTGCGTCATCCACGCCCATCCGCTCTACACCACCGCCCTCGGCGCCACCGACGGCCGCCTGGAGGCCGTGTCCCACGACGGCGTCCTGTTCCACGACGGTATCGGGCGCTATGACGAGTCATCCGCCCTCATCACCTCGCCCGAGCAGGGGCGGAAGGTGGCCGAGGCCCTCGGGCAGCGGCGAGCGGTTCTCCTCAAGAACCACGGGGTGATGGTGGTGGGAGAGGACGTGCGGTGGGCGGTGCTCGCCTCGCTCACCCTGGAGCGGGCGGTGGCGATGCAGATCGCTGCTTCCTCGTTGGGCAAGATCGAAGCCATCCCCGACGACGAGGCAGAGGCGATGTTCCACGACAAATACCGGGACGGCTTTCTCGACGAGTACTGGGACAACTGGACGAGGACGTCCGCATGAGCCGGATCGGCGCAGTCATCAACGGCCGCGTGTTCGACGGCGAGGTGGCCGACAACACGTTGTTGCTCGACTTCGTTCGCGACGAACTGGGACTCACCGGGACCAAGCGGTCGTGTGACGTGCAGGTGTGCGGGGCGTGCACGGTGCTGGTCGACGGGCGCCCGGTGAGTTCGTGCTCCTTTCTGGCGGTCGACGTCGACGGTGCCGAGGTCGAGACGATCGAAGGCGTGGCCGAGAGTGACTTCTTCCACGCCGCCTCGACCGCCTTCCTGGAGCGGGCGGCCGTGCAGTGCGGCTTCTGCACACCCGGCTTCGTGCTCACGCTCAAGTGGCTGGCAGCCGGCGGGGATGGGACCGACCTCCGGTCACAACTGAGGGGGAATCTCTGTCGCTGCACGGGTTACCGGGCGATACTCGAGGCGGCCGAAGCCATCCTCGCACCGTCATGACCGTCGTCGGCACGCCACGGACGGTGGGGGCGGACGCCGTCGGGGTTTCCCACCCCCGGCTGGACGGGCGCGAGAAGGTCGCCGGACGCGCCGAGTTCGTCGGCGACATGCAGATGCCCGGGATGCTGCATGGGAAGGTCCTCCGCAGCCCCCACGCTCACGCCGTCGTCCGGTCCATCGACGTTTCCGCCGCCGAACGGATGCCCGGTGTTGTCGCGGTGCTGACCGCCGACGACCTGCGCGACATCGATGCGATCTATGGCCACGCGATCCGGGATCGCCCGGTCATCGCGGACGATCGCGTCCGGTTCGTGGGCGAGCCCGTCGTTGCGGTCGCCGCCGTCACGGAGGCACAGGCGCAAGAGGCGCTGCACCGGATCACCGTCGACTACGAGCCGCTGCCGATGATGGTCACAGTGGACGATGCCACCGGCGCCGACGCCACAGACATCCACACCGCTCCCAATCGGAGCGGCTTCGCCCACGGTCTGGGGACACTCCCAGCACGCGACGGCAACGTGTGCTACCGCTACGGCTTCGACCGGGGCGACGTCGAGGGAGCCTTCGCCGCCGCCGACATCGTGGTGGAGGGGGAATACCGCTTCCCTGCCGTCTACCAGTACTCGATGGAGACCCACTCGGTGATCGCCGATCATCGGGGCGAGGAGATCGTCATGTGGGCCAGCTGCCAGCACCCGTATCTCGTGAGGGCGGAGATCGCCGAGGTCTTCGGGCTCGCCGTCGATCGTGTCAGGGTGATGGTCCCGTACCTGGGGGGCGGTTTCGGCTCCAAGTCGTACACCAAGATGGAACCGGTGACGGTGGCGCTCTCCCGCAAGGCGGGCAGACCGGTGAAGATCGTCAACCGCGTCGACGAGTCGATGGCCACCACCCGCCGCCACGGCATGGCCGCCCGGGTTCGGACTGCCGCATCGGCGGCGGGCGAACTGCTCGGCCGGGAGGTCGAGATCTGGCTCGACACCGGGGCCTACGCCGACAACGGTCCGCGGGTCACCGCCACCGCGGCGGACGCCGGCCCCGGCCCGTACCGATGGCCGGCGGTCAGGGTGCGGGCCGACTGCGTCTACACGAACACACCGCCGGCTGGGTCGTACCGGGCTTTCGGGGCCACCCATCTGCAGTGGATCGGGGAGTCCCAAATCGACGAGATCGCCCGGCGGACGGGGACGGACCCGCTCGACTTCCGGGTGCGCCACCTCCTGCAACGGGGCGAGGAGGTCCGTCCGGGGGGCAAGCCGCTGGACGCGGACCTCATCGGGGACGTTCGCAAGGCGGCGGCGGCCATCGGATGGGGACGTGAGCGCATCACCGATCGGGGGTTGGGAGTCTCCGTGGGCCTGCTGGCCGCGGGGGCTCACCCGGTGTCGATGGCATCGGTCCGGATGGAGGCGGACGGCAGGCTGGCGGTCATGGTGGCCTCGACGGAGATGGGCCAGGGATCGCGGACCGTGATGGCACAGATCGCAGCGGAGGTGCTGGCGGTGCCGGTGGAGTCCGTGAGGGTCGACTCGACCGACACGCGGTTCACCCCGTACGACCGGTCGACGGGCGCCAGCCGGTCCACGACCGTGGCGGGCAAGGCGGTGGAGCGGGCGGCGGCTCAGGTCCTGGCATCGCTCAAGGAGACGGCAGGCAGGGTGCTGGGCGCCGATCCCGGCGACCTCCTCCCCGCCGGGGGGGCACTCCACCATCGGGACGAGTCCCTCACCTACCCCGAGATCCTCGTGCATCGATTCGGGTTCGCGGGCGGCGAGATCACCGGACACGGCGAGGTCAAGCCGGAGGGTGGCTCGGGGTCGTACGCCGAGGGTCCGGTCTTCTGGGAGGTGTGCGTGGCGGCCGCCGAAGTGGCCGTCGACCGCGGGACCGGCCAGGTCGAGGTACTTCAGACTGCCAGCGTCGCCGACGTCGGCAGAGCCATCAACCCGCTGCTGGTCGAGCGACAAGACGAAGGGGGCACCCTCCAGGGTCTCGGCAATGCCCTGTTCGAGGAGATGCGTTTCTCGCCCGAGGGCGCGCTGTTGAACGACACGCTGCTCGACTACCGCATCCCTACCACGATGGACGTCCCCGCCAAGATGACGTCCATCGTCGTCGAGAACGAGGACGGCCCTGGCCCGTTTGGAGCCAAGGGCTGCGGCGAAGGCGTGCTGGCTGCCATACCCGCCGCCGTCGTGAATGCGCTCGCCGACGCCGGGATTCCGATGCAGGAGCTTCCACTCACCCCGGAGCGAGTGTGGCGGCGAATCCAGGAAATCGAAGGAGGCGGGGGCGCCCTCGCCGAGAGACGGGAGAGTTCATGAGTGGATACGGCACGATCGCGATCGTCGGCACCGGGACGATGGGACCGGGCATGGGAGCAGTGATGGCCCGGGCCGGAGCCCGCGTGTCGCTGTACGACGTCGATCCGGATGCCCTCGAGAGGGCGCGGACGGGAGTGGAGCTGGCGAGTGGCGTCCTCGACCGGCTCGAGGTCCATGATCGGGGCGGATCGATCGACTTCGAGGCCGAGTTGGCGGATGCGGTCTCCGGGGCCGACCTCGTCGTGGAGGCCGTCCCCGAGCGGCTGGAGCTCAAGCAGAAGGTGTTCGCCGACCTCGAGGACCTGGCTCCCTCCGGGGCAGTGCTCGCATCGAATACCTCGGGCATGGCGATCACATCGATCGCCGAGAGCTTGCAGCGTCCCGAGCGGGTGATCGGCATGCACTGGTCGAATCCACCGCACCTCATCCCGATGATCGAAGTCGTCCCCGGGGCCAAGACCGACCCCGAGGTCACGCAGGCGATGGCGGCCTTCATCCGCTCGTTCGGCTACGAGGCGGTGATCGAGAGCGAGGTACCCGGGTTCGTCGAGAACCGGATCCTGTACGCCATCCTGCGCGAATGCCTCGAGCTGGTCGATCGCGGGGTCATCAGCCAATCGGACATGGACACCTGCGTGCGGTGGGGCATCGGCTACAAGCTGGCAGTGGTGGGACCGATGCAGCTGCTCGACATGGCCGGCCTCGACATCTACACGAGCGTCGGCTCCTATCTGAACCCCGACCTGTCATCCGCCACCGAGGTGTCGTCCACCGTCCTCGACCTGGCGGGGCAGGGGCGGCTCGGCATGAAGACGCTGGGAGGCATCTACGACTACACCCCCGAGACGGTGGCTTCCACCCGGGCCGAGATCGCCAACGCGCTGGTGGCGGTACGGCGCGCCCTGGCGGAGACCCGGCCGTGACGGAGTCGACGGAGTGAAGCTCTCCGAGGACGGATCGTGAAGCTGCCGCCGTTCGAGGTCCACCGGCCCGCCTCGGTGTCAGAGGTCGTCGAGCTGCGATCCCAGCTCGGCGACGAGGCGGCGCTCTATGCCGGCGGTACCGAGCTCCTCTTGGTCATGAAGCTCGAGCTGGCGGACTACGCGCACCTGATCGACCTCAAGCGGGTCGCAGAGCTCGGGCAGCTGGCGATGGACGAAGCCACCGTCACCATCGGTTCGACGGTCACCCACCTGCAACTGGAGTCCAGCCCGGACGTGCGTCGCGCGTTCCCCGCCCTGGCATCGATGGCAGCCGGGATCGGCAACGTCCGCGTCCGCAACAGCGGGACACTGGGTGGCAACCTCGCCTTCGCCGATCCTCACTCCGACCCGGCCACCTTCCTCACCGCCGCCGGCGGGCTGGTCGACCTCATCGACGCCTCGGGAAGGCGGTCGGTGGCAGTCGAGGAGTTCACCATCGGCGCCTACACCACCGTGGTCGGGGACGCCGAGGTCATCGGATCCGTTCGAGTGCCGGTGCCCGGACCGGACACGACAGTCGTGCACCGCCACGTCCGATTCCGGGAGCGTCCGGCGGTGACGGTCACCGTCCTCGTGCGCAAGGCGGGCGATGAAGTGATGAGTGCGCGGGTTGCCGTCGGTTCCGTCTGTCCCGTCCCGATACGGCTGACAGACGTCGAACAACTCGTGATCGACCGGCCGACGGACATGGACCGCGCCATCCGTGAGGCCGTGGCGTCGGCGGTGGACACCGTCGAGGACCTCGACGGCTCGGTGCGGTACAAGGAGCATCTGGCGGGTGAGATCGTCGTTCGCTGCCTGGCGGAGGCCATCGACGGCAGACCGGGTGGGACACCGTGGAGCTGACCAATCGCTTCACGCTGCCGGTCCCACCGGAGCGGGCATGGGACCTCCTGTTGGACTTCGCGCGGATGGCGCAAGCCATGCCCGGAGCGACCCTCGATCGCGTCGACGGAGACAGGCTGGAGGGACGGATGGTCGTCAAGTTGGGCCCGATGCGGATCACGTACGAAGGGACTGCGGCGGTGGTCGAGAGGGATCAGGCGGCGGGCCGCATGCTCATCGAGGCGGCGGGCAGAGAGGCACGCGGCGTCGGCACCGCCCAGGCGCGCATCGAGACCCATCTCGCTCCTGCTGAGTCGGGCACCGAGGTGACGCTGGTCTCCGAGGTCGACGTGACCGGGCGTCCGGCGCAGATGGGGGCGGGGCTCATCCAGGACGTGGGCCAGAACCTCACCGACGAGTTCGCCCGCAGACTGGCCGCGGATCTGGGTGCCGAGACCGAGGGCGAGGTCGGCGAATCGAGCGCGGGACCGCCGCCGGGGCGTGACCCAGGGGCTCTCGACATCGGCGCGGCTGCCGCCCTTCCGGTCCTGCGCCGTCTCGCACCGGTCGCCCTCACGGCGCTGCTGGCGGTTGCCGTCGTCGTCTGGCTGTGGCGGAGGTGAAGGATGATCCGGAGCAGGTCCACTTCCCCTTGGTACCCTGTCTTTCCCAAGGCGCCCGCCCTGCCGACAGTTGACCGAGAACAAGAGGAGCCCGTGTTGTTGTGCCGTCGGATCGTCGGGAGGGGACGACTGTCGTGGATCGGAGCGGGATGACGGACCACAAGGTCGAGAACCGCACGCTCTCCGAGCAGGTCTACCAGTTCCTGCGTGACGAAATCCTCTCCGAACGCGCCATGCCGGGCACCGAACTCTCCGAGGTCGCCCTGGCCGAGACCCTGGGTATCTCCCGCGGGCCCGTGCGGGAGGCGATGGGCCGGCTCCGGGCGGAGGGTCTCGTCGAGGTCCGTCCGCGGCGGGGGGCGGTGGTGGCGTCGCTGTCGAAGCGGGAGTTCCAGGAGGCATATCAGGTTCGCGGCGCGCTCGAAGTGCTCGCGGTGCGCGAAGCAACCCCACGCTGCACCGCAGAGTCCCTCGCCGCCATCGACTCGCTGATGGCCGAGATGGACCAGCGGGCGGCGGAGAACGACGAGGCAGGGTTCTTCGCCCTCAACCGTCGACTCCACCGGGCGATCTGTGAGTTGGCGGGCAACGAGACGCTGCTGGAGATGTACGACCGGCTGATCGCGCGAATGGTGCGCTACAGCCACCGATCAGCCACGCTGCGGGGCGATCTCGTGTCGTCGCTCGCCGAGCACAAGAAGATCATCGACGCCATGCGACGCGGGGACGCCGATGGTGCCGGCAGGCTGATGCAGGACCACATCGACATTCCGCTGCGCAAAGTTCGGTCCCTGAGCGAGGTCGAGTGGGAGAGCCTCTCGAACGGGTGAGGCGCGGTTCTCCCCTTTCGACTGCCACGTGTGAGGAGGTTGGATGACGGTCGACGATTGGATCGAGGGGTACCGGCAGGCATGGGAGTCGCGGGATCCCGAGGCCGCGGCGGGCCTGTTCACCTCAGACGCCACCTATCGGTCGAACATCTTCGAGGAGCCGCACAGGGGCCGCGAGGGAGTGAGGGAGTACTGGTCGGCGGTTACGGCATCGCAGTCCGACGTGACGGTGCGGATGGGCAGGCCATTCGCCGACGGTCTGCGGGTGGCGGTCGAGTTCTGGACGACGATGGCGGTCGACGGGGACCCCGTGACCCTGCCCGGGTGCCTGCTGCTGGACTTCACGGAGGACGGACTGTGCCGTCGGTTGCGTGAGTACTGGCATTTCACTTCAGGTGAGCACTCACCTCCTCCCGAATGGGGTCACTGACCCTGGAACCGTTCGCGGACGACGGTCGTTCCCGTGCCGGCCCGACGGGTCTCCCGGCCGGGTGTGGAACCTGGCCATCGACAGGACGCTGCCCGTCGTCCCCCGGCCTCGTCACCTCCGGTTCCCTGCGGAGACGACGAGTTCGGCGCGACACGCGCGATCTGCCACTCCCGGCTGGAACAGGGGGACCGGTCACGCCACTGGCTTCGCTCCCGTCGGAATCCTGCTCGCCTGGCGATCGGCTCGAGGAGCTCCGGCGGGTGGCGGCCTTCAACGGAGCGTCCCGGCTGCGGCGGCGCTGGTGGGCCTCGGGTGAGACGAGCCGTCGATGGCGTCAACGATGATCCCCGACCTGCAGACGGGCGGCGTCGGGTCGGCATTCTGGAGGAATCGGTCCGTCGGGCGATGTCCCTCGATGACGCCGCCGACGCCAGCCCGGTAGTGAAGTCGGTTCTCCCGTGAGCTCGCGAGTTCGCGGCTGGGCGGTCGACATCCTCGTCGGGAGCGTGATCGGGGCGGTCGCCGGGGCGATCGTCGCGGTCAACGTCGTGATCTACTCCGGTGTCGAGAGCGGCTACCAGTCGAGCATCCCCGACGTGTTCCGCTACAACCCGGTGGTCGGCGTGATCACGGTGGCGATCCTGGTGAGTGCGCCCGTGCTGGGAGTGGTGCTGGCCAGGTGGCTCCGGCGGGTACGCGGCGCACCCTAGGTTCATGGGCCGCGCGTGTCCTCCGGTTCACCGAGTACGGGCTGCGTCTCGATCGCGTGGCGA
>CAZCRP010000015.1:0-21970 GCA_964501055.1 uncultured Acidimicrobiaceae bacterium | reverse complement strand
GTACTCGAGGTTCACCTGATGGACGATGCCGGTGGCGGGCGGGACCACCCGGAAGTTCCGAAAGGCGGATTGGCCCCACTTCAGGAACTCGTAGCGCTCCTGATTGCGCTCGAACTCGCGGCGACTGTTGATGAGCAGTGCGTCGGGGCGGTTGAACGCGTCCACCTGCACCGAGTGGTCGACGACGAGGTCGCATGGCACGCCGGGGTTGACCCGCTCGGCGGAGTCCGGATCGCCTGTCATCCGCACGATCGCGGCCCGCATCGCCGCCAGGTCGACGATCGCCGGAACACCGGTGAAGTCTTGCAGGACCACCCGGCCGGGGATGAAGGGGATCTCGATCTCACCCACGTCGGAGGCGTCGTAGGCGGCGATCGCCGCCACGTCGGCGGCTGTCACGACCATTTCGTCCTGGTGGCGGAGCGCCGCCTCCAACAGCACCTTGATGCTGTAGGGCAGGTGGTCGACGTCGCCGGCGGTCGCAAGGCGGGCGATCCGTCTTTCGCCCAGCGGGGTGGGAACTGTCGGATGGTCGGCGGTCATCGGTCTCGGCCTTTCGGTGGCTCCCGCCGAGTCTACGACCACCCGATTC
Source organism: uncultured Acidimicrobiaceae bacterium (assembly GCA_964501055.1). GTDB lineage: Bacteria > Actinomycetota > Acidimicrobiia > Spongiisociales > ZC4RG35 > DATHWB01. The sequence continues at coordinate 21,378 of CAZCRP010000015.1, read as the reverse complement.
GGGCCCAACCGTGGGCTCCCAGCTACCGCGACGGTACTCCTGAACCCAGGGTTCGCAGCTACCGCGGCGGTATCTGTGAGCCCACGGTTCAGCGAGAAGCGATGGTGACCGGGACCTCGGTGATGCAGGCGTCGTCGTCGGCGGGTGACGGGTGGAGGATCGGCTCGCATCCCTGGCTCAGCAGCTCGAAGAGGCCTGTCACGAGGCCGCGGTCGAGAGAGCAGACGACGTCGGGGTGTCCGGTGGCGGCGTCGCCGAACGGGCAGAAGGCGGTGAGCAGCCGATGGCCGTCCAGGTCGGGGGACATGTGGAACCCGACGCCGGTCATCGCCTCGGCCACCGCTTTGACCGCTTCGTCGTAGCCGTTCTCGTCCGGGGTGCCGATCTCGGCCGCGATCTCCCGGCCGTACTCGCGGCCGACCGCCTCGGCCACCCGCGGGAGATCCGCGATGCCGCTGCGGGCGACGATGCGGAGCAGCAGCTCGATGAGGACATCGGGCCTGCGGCTGGGAAAGTGGAGATCGATCTCCTTCGACGTCGCCTCGTAGCACTTGGCCGGCCGGCCGGCCCCCGGGCCCGTCCGCCCGTTCTGGCGGCGATGGGTGATGCGCAGGTACCCGTCGGCGGCCAGCTTGTCGAGATGGTGCCGGGCGACGTTGGTGTGGATGCCGAACAGGGCCGCAACGTCGCTGCTCGTCATCGGGTCGCCGGCTTCACGCGCCGCGATGAAGATCGCCCGCCGCGTCGGATCGCCCAATGCCGCGGTCAGATCCCCGATCGTCTGATCGAGTTGCTGGGATTCGGCGGAGATGGGTTGTGACACCCCGAAAACTATAGTTGCGACCTCGCTTCTAAACACGATCACGATAGGGGAAATATGGCGGACGACCAGGCGCTCAGAGACACCATCGGGGCGGTCGAGGACCCGCTGCTGCATCGTCCGTTGCACGAGCTCGGCATGGTGGCGATCGCCGACAAGCGCCTGTTGGGCAATGACCGCCTCACCGTGTCGGTGCCGGTGCCCAACTATCCCGCCCTGGCAGAACTCGAACGTCGGATCCAGGAGGCGCTGGCACAGACGGGGCGCGAGGCGGAAGTGACGATCGAGGTGATGGATGACGCGGGACGCGAGGCGATGATGGCCGCGTTGCGCCAGGACGCCCCCCCCGGCATCGGCGAGTCGGGGTCGCGCACCAGGGTCGTGGCCGTCTCCTCCGGCAAGGGTGGCGTCGGCAAGTCCTCGGTCACCACCAACCTCGCAGTCGCCCTGGCCCGCCGGGGCCACGCCGTCGGGGTCATCGACGGGGACATCTGGGGCTTCTCGATTCCCCGCATGCTCGGCATCGACCAGCCGCCGGTGGTCATCGAGCAGTCGATCATCCCTCCGGAAGCGCACGGAGTGAAGGCGATGTCGATGGATTACTTCGTGCCGGATGACAAGGCAGTGATCTGGCGGGGGCCGATGCTCCACAAGGCGATCGAGCAGTTCCTGCAAGACGTGTGGTGGGACAATCCCGAGTTTCTGATCGTCGACATGCCGCCGGGAACCGGCGACATCGCCATCTCGATGTCCCAGTTCCTGCCCCGCGCCCAGGTCCTGCTGGTCACGACACCACAACCCACCGCGCAGCGGGTCGCCAAGCGTGCCGCCCTGATGGCCGCCCAGGTGAACCAGGAAGTGATGGGCGTGGTCGAGAACATGTCGTGGTTCACCGGTGACGACGGCACGCGCTACGAGATCTTCGGGTCGGGGGGTGGCCAGGCGCTCGCCGAAGATCTCGGTGTGCCGCTCATGGCCAGCATCCCGCTGCTCCCGTCCATGCGCGAGGGCGCGGACCATGGTGCCCCCGTGGTGGAGGTGGCTCCGGAGTCGGAGGCGGCCGTCGCCTTCGAGCAACTCGCCGACGCCGTCGTCGCCAGGAAGCCCAGGGTGCGCACCCACCCCGAGTTGGTCATCCGCTGACGGAAGGCTTCAGATGGGTGGCAGGGTTCCCACCGCCAGCCGCCACCCCCAAACCACGACCAGCGCCACACCAACCACGGCCACGACGCGTCGCTCCCGCGGCACCGTGCGGGCGTCCCACCAACCGGCTCGCCGTCCCAGCCATGCCAGCCAGACCACCGCGGCGATCGCCAGCACCATCCAGGCCAGAGGATGGAACGACACCGAGGCGGCGAAGTCGCCACGCACGGCCCTCGCCACCCCGCGGGTGAGACCGCACAACGGGCAGGCGATGCCGAAGATCAGCGCCGACGGGCACCAGGGGATCCCGGCGTCCGGGGGGTCCACCAGCGCCAGTCCGAGCGCACCCACGGCGCCCGTCACCAGCGGCTCGCGAACGGTCGCCTCCTGCACCCTGGCGGTCATTCCGGGCTCTCGGCGGCGATGTGCTCGTGGTGACGGATCACCTCGTCGATGATGAAGCGGAGGAACTTCTCGGAGAACTCGGGATCGAGCTGAGCCGATTCGGCCAGCTGCCGCAACCGGGCGATCTGGACTTCCTCGCGGGCAGGATCCGCCGGGGGGAGTCCGGCCTCGGCCTTGTACTCGCCCACCTTCTTCGTGATGGCGAAACGCTCGGCGAGCAGGAACACCACGGCCGCATCGATCCGGTCGATGCTCTGGCGGAAAGAGGCGAGGGTCGGGTCTGTCACAGGGCGGAGTGATGGGTCTGGATGACACCCGACCCTACAAGCTGGCGCCGGGATTTTCGCTTGCCGCTCGGCCACCGTTTCTTCACCCCGCCCAGCCGCCGGGATGCGGCGATCAGGCGGTCGACATGTCCGGCGGTTGCTCGTCCCCTGGGAACGTCCGATGCCTGACGAGTGATCGGTCGACGACGCCGAACACGCGTGCGTTGTCCGACGGTGCATTGCAGGAGGGAACGGGAAGGATGCTCTTAGGCGTCTGCGACCGCGTCCGTCGAGAGCACCGACATCTCGACCGCCTCCCGGAACCGATGCATGCCCTCGTCCATCTGCTTGCGGAGCATCCGCAGAAAGGCGCGGGCCATGAGCCGCTTGAACGCCGGCCCGGACAGGTTCCCGCATGTCCGACGGAGCCGGGTTCCGGTCTCGGTCTCGGACAGCTCGAACGCCTGCAACTCCTGCACCGGGGCCCCAGGCATGGGGAAGGTCTCGCGGATGACGACGCGTTCGAACGGATGCCACTCCACGATGATGTGGCGACCGACCCCGAGCCGGTCCATCGCACCCCCGTGGTAGCAGACGAAGGTGGAGCTGGGCGCGGTCCGGCCGCCCACTGGGCCCTCGACCTCCTGACGTTCGCTCGAAAACAGCACGGTCCGGAAGGCGGGGTCGGCGAGCCGGTCCCACACCACTTCCCGCGGAGCAGTGATGTCGATCGAGGTGTCCAAGACGACGTCGTCGACATCCACCACCTGACGATCGGCGGAGGCCGACCAAACCGGGTGAAGATCCTGGATCCGGCAGGGGATCGCACCGACATCGTCGTATGTCTCGGTATGGGGGATCCAGCCCACAGCCATTGGTGCCAGACCGGTGGCTTCGATGGCGGCATTCGTCCAAAGGGCATAGGCGGTGACCCCGGTAGTGGCGACCACCGTGTTCTTGGTGAGGCGGTGGACCACGTTCACGTCCGTTCCCACCAGGTCCCGGTAGGCACCGACGTCCTGGGTGAGGAACTCACCGTGATGGACGAAGAACTTGAGATCGAGGCCGTCGATGTTGGCGCAGGCGTTGCACGTGCACAGGGTGTTCATCACCATCAGGTCGATGGCGCGGCGGAAGGCGACGTAGATGCCCTCGATCATCTCCAGCACCGTCTGCCCGCGCAGAGAGAAGTCCTCCAGTCCATAACTGAACAATGCGTCGCCTTCGAGACGTGAGATCGTCAGGGGAGGGCGTGTGCCGCCAACCAGGATCTCGAGCAGCGCCGTCAGCGTCCCCCGGGCGTGTTCGAGCTCGGAGTCGTGGAGATACGTCGTGTACCCGGTGAGGTCGGCGATCAGCAGCATCCCCCGGTTCGACGTCATTGCACGACCCTCCGCCGGGCGCGAACCGCTTGCTGCCCATGTCCCCACGTCGACAGTCGTCTTGTCTGCTGCACCGTCCGGAGAGTACGACGGTCGGAGGCGGCATGCGCGCTGAAGCGGCGGAGGCGGCGGGGAACACACCGGCGATGCACGACCCACGGCCAGAGCGGGCGGACGAACCGATGGCCATCCAGCACCCAGCGGGTGACCCGCACGCCAGCGTCCAGTTCCAGAACGTGAGGAGGGGGCCCAGAACGCCTCCTCCACGCGGCCAAGGGGTGCTCGATCTGCGCGGCGCGCCCGGAGTTGGGACGGCCCCCCGTCCGGCGGCTTTCTCGGTCGTCGCCACGAGCGGAGATGACGGCTGCCGCTCAGAGCGCTTCGGCGATCGCGGCGAGCAGACCCAACGCCAGGAGAAAGCCGAGGCCGGCGAGTGCGACGATGGCGAGCACGGCGTACGTGATGAACAGATGCCGGATCCTCTCCGCCGCCCGCCGCAGTCGCGCGACGTCCCCCGCGGGGTGGCCGTCGGCGAGCGCGGTCGCGGCCTGCCACAGGAACACTCCGATCAGCACCGGGATCCATGCCACGACCAGACCCACGACGGTGAGGGCCTGGATCCCACCGCCGATGAACATCAGCACCGCCAGGAACTTCATCCAGTGACGGACCTGGTGCAGCGGCTCGAAGGCGTAGCCGAGTGGATCGGCCTGCTCGGGCAGGTCTGAAGCGGTCACGGCGGGCATCTCCTCTGGTCGACGGTGCCACGGGAACCTAAGCCTTCGGCGGCGACGATGGAACCCCTGCTCCTCGACCAAGGAGCGCGCGTACAGTGCCTCGATGCGTGTGGCCTTCGTGGGTGGGAGTCGCTGGTCGCCGGGCTCGGGTCGGGTCCCCAACGTATCCGTCGTGGTCGAGTCCGGGCGGATCGTGGCGCTGGATCGCGACCACGAGGTCGACCGGGTGATCGAAGTCGGCGCCGGCCTGCTGACGCCGGGCTTCATCGACGCCCACGTCCATCCGATCAGTGGTGGGCTGCGCATCCTCACGTGTGATCTCACCGAGTGTGTCACCCGCGCCGAGGCGGAGCGACGGATCACCGATGCCGCCCACCGTCTCGCTCCCGGTGCGTGGCTGACAGGTGGTGGCTGGCTGTACGAGTGGTTCGAGGGCGGCTGTCCTTCGGCGCAGTTGCTCGACCGTCTCGCTCCCGGCCGTCCCGCCGCGCTGAGAGTGCGAGACGGGCACTCGACCTGGGCCAACCATGCCGCGCTCGATCGGGCGGCGATCACGGCAGACACCCCCGACCCGGTCGACGGTCGTATCGAGCGCCTCGCCGACGGGTCGCCGCAGGGAACCCTGCACGAGGGGGCGATGAGCCTGGTGGACTCGCTCGCGCCCGTTCCCGATGACGCCATGCGCGCCGCGGCTCTACGCGCCGGCGCTCGACACCTCCACCGCAGGGGAGTGACCGGGTGGCAGGACGCCTGGATCACCGACTTCGAGCACTCCGCATACCTGGGCTCGGATCTCGGGTCCCACGTCGTCGGCGCGCGCTGGTGGGACCGGCAGCGGGGACTCGAACAGGTCGACGAGATCGTCCAACGGAGCCGGGAGTCGACCGAGACCTACCGTCCGTCCTCGGTCAAGTTGATGCTCGACGGTGTGTGCGAGAACTTCACCGCGTCGCTCTCGCGCCCGTACGCCGGACCCCACGGGCTGGGTCGCGACCACAGGGGAATCGACTTCATCGACCCTGCCGTCTTGACGGCCGCCGTCGTGGCTCTCGACGCCATCGGATTGCAGTGCCACTTCCACGCCATCGGCGACCGGGCCGTGAGGTCCGCCGTGGACGCCGTGCAGGCGGCCAGGGAGCAAAACGGATGGAACGGGCCCGTACACCATCTCGCCCACCTGCAAGTGGTGGATCCCGCCGACATCCCGCGATTCGCCGAGGTGCGGCTGGCCGCCAACTGCCAGCCGCTGTGGGCCTGCAATGAGGAGGCGATGAGGACCATGACCGTGCCGTTCCTGGGCGAGGTGCGAGCGGGGTGGCAGTACCCGTTCGGATCGCTGGCGCGTCGCGGCGCACTCCTGGCCATGGGAAGCGACTGGCCGGTGTCCTCGGCGGACGTGATGGAGCAGATCTCGGTGGCGATCCGGCGCCTGCCACCGGCCGACGACCGCCCGCCCGTACTCGGCGAGCGCGAGCGGCTGGACCTCGATCGGGCGCTGACCGCATTCACGCTCGGGTCGGCGATCGTCAACGGTGTCGCCGGACATCGCGGGCGGATCCGGGTCGGTAACCTGGCCGATCTCACGTTGCTCGATCGGGATCCGTTCTCGGTTCCGGACCCGGCGGGAATCCAGGTTGACGTGACGACGGTGGCCGGGCACGTCGTCTTCGATCGGAGGTTGGATCTGTGACCGACGCAGCGGTGTCGCTCTCCGGAGTGACGAAGCACTTTGGCGACGTGGTGGCGGTGGCGGGTCTCGATCTGGACGTGGCGGACGGCGAGTTCTTCTCGTTACTCGGCCCCTCCGGCTGCGGGAAGACCACCACGCTGCGGCTGATCGCGGGTTTCGAGTTCCCAACCGCGGGTTCGATCCGCATCCGCGGCGCCGAAGTCGGACTGGAGCCGCCGAACCGGCGTCCCGTCAACACGGTCTTCCAGTCCTACGCCCTGTTCCCGCACATGACCGTCGAGGACAACGTGGCGTTCGGCCTCCAGATGAAGAAGGTCGCGTCGGCCGACGTCGTCGATCGAGTCAGGCGAGCGCTCGACATGGTGCAACTCGGCCATCGCGCATCGGCCAGGCCGTCCCAGCTGTCTGGCGGCCAGCAGCAGCGGGTGGCGCTGGCCAGGGCGCTCGTCAACGAACCGGAGGTGTTGCTGTTGGATGAGCCGCTTGGAGCGCTGGATCTCAAGCTGCGCCAGGCGATGCAGGTGGAATTGAAGGAGCTGCAGGAGCGCGTCGGCATCACCTTCATCTACGTCACCCACGACCAGGAGGAGGCGCTGACGATGAGTGATCGGATCGGCGTGATGAATGAAGGCCTGCTCCTTCAGGTGGGTGTGCCTCAGGACATCTACGAGCATCCCCGCTCGCGCTTCGTCGCCGACTTCATCGGTGAAATCAACCTCTTGCCCGCCAGCGTCATCGACGGGGCGACCGTCGAGCTGTTGGGGGGCTGGAAGGTCGCCGCCACCATCGGCGAGGCACCGGGAACCGAGGTGACGGTTGCGATCCGGCCCGAGCGGCTGGCGCTGTTCGACCTCGACGAGCCCGTGCCGGACGGCTCCAATCGCATCGAGGGGACCGTCGTTCGGCGAACGTACTACGGCGACGTCTTCTACTACGACGTCGACACGCCCGCCGGCAGACTCGAGGCGAAAGAGGAGAACCGTCCGGGGATCGAGCATCACGAGCACGGCGACCGGGTGGTGGTGGTGTGGCATCCCTCGGCGATGTCGGCGGTGCGGGATTGATCGCCCCCCCGCTCAAGCCCGACCGCGAGGCGCTCGAGCAATCCGCCCAGAAGGCGGATGCCCGCCGCGGCCTGCTCATCGCACTCCCCAGCTACGTCTATCTCGCCCTCTTCTTCGCGCTCCCGTTCGGGATCGTGCTCATCTACTCGTTCGCCACCAGGTCGCGTACCGGACGCACGCTGCTGGAAGGGTGGAATCTCGACAGCTACGCCCGTCTCGCCGACCCGATCGTGAGGGAGATCGCCGTGCGGTCCCTGGTGCTGGCAGTGGTCACCACCATCATCTGCCTGCTCGTCTCGTATCCCTTCGCCTACTTCATCGCCACCCGCGGTCCCACCGTGCGCAACGTGCTGCTGGTACTGGTCATGATCCCGTTCTGGTCCAACTTCCTGGTGCGCACCTACGCCTGGCGGGTGTTGCTGGGCTCGAACGGTCCGATCAGCCAGTTCAGTCAGTTGCTCGGGGGCGACGAGATACGGGTCCTGTTCACCAACACCGCCGTGCTGATCGGGCTCGTGTACGGATTCCTGCCGTTCATGGTGCTTCCGCTCTACGCCTCGTTGGAGCGCATGGACTGGAACCTGGTGGAGGCAGCGCGGGACCTGTATGCGAGCGGCTGGACGGCGTTCCGCAAGGTCACCTTGCCGCTCTCGATGCCAGGGGTCGTGGCGGGTTCGATCCTCGTCTTCATCCCGTCGCTCGGCGCCTACGTCACGCCGGCGCTGCTCGGGGGGGCGCGGACGACGCTGCTGGGCGACTACATCGTGGGCCAGTTCCTCTCGGCGAGGAACTGGCCGTATGGCTCGGCCTTGTCGGTGGCGGTCATGATCGTGATGCTGGGCGCTGCCCTCCTGTACTTCCGGATGGGAGCGAAGGGGACGTGACGGTCTCCACCGCCGTCCGCCCGAAGAGCCCGCTCGAGCGGATGCTCGCCACCAACTCGTGGCTGGTCTTCGCCTTCCTGTATCTCCCGATCCTGTTGCTGATCGTCTACTCGTTCAACGAGAACAGGGTGGTCGGGGTCTGGTCCGGCTTCTCGACCCGGTGGTACGGCGAGATGCTGCAGAACAGCGACGTGATGCGCGCTTTGCGCAACACCTTGATCGTGGCGCTCGTGTCGACGATCGTGTCGACCATCCTGGGAACGATGGCGGCCATCGCCATGGAGCGCTTCCGGTTCCGCGGCCGCGGGGCGCTCGACGGGCTGTTGTACCTCCCGATCATCATCCCTGACGTGACGATGGCGGTGATGATGCTGCTGTTCTTCGCCCAGGCGTTCCAGATGATGACCGGGATGTTCGCCGTCCGACTGAACTTCGGGCTCGGCACGATCGCCCTCAGTCACATCGCCTTCAACATCTCGTTCGTCGCCGTGGTGGTCCGCGCCCGTCTCAGCCAGCTGGACGGGGCCTTGGAGGAAGCCGCCGCCGACCTGTACGCCGATCGGTGGCAGGCATTCCGGCGCGTCACGCTCCCGCTGATCATGCCGGGCGTAGCGGGTGGGGCGCTGCTGGCGCTCACGCTCAGCCTCGACGACGTGGTGGTCACGAGCTTCGTGTCCGGTCCGGGCTCGACGACACTCCCTGTCTATGTGTTCGGACTCGTCCGGCGGGGGGTGACCCCGCTCGTCAACGCCGTGAGCACCGTCATGTTGGTAGCGTCGATGGTCTTGGTCGGTGTCTCATTGCTGTTCCAACGGGGCAACCGGCCGTCTGACCAGGAGGACACAGACGAATGACGACGAAATCGACGAAGTGGCTGGCCACCTTCGCGGCCGTGGGGCTCGTCCTCGCCGCCTGTGGCGGCGCTGACGACGGGGCAGCCGGCGACGTGACGTGCGAGCCGGGTGAGACCGACAGCACGACGCTCAACTTCTACAACTGGTCCGAGTACATGGATCCCGGTCTGGTGGACGCCTTCGAGGCGGAGACGGGGGTCGATGTGATCGAGTCCTACTACGAGTCCAACGAGGCGATGCTCGCCCAGATCCAAGCCGGCGTGACCTACGACCTGATCGTCCCCTCCGACTACATGGTCGGGATCATGATCGAAGAGGGCCTCCTGATGCCCATCCAGAAGGACGCGGTCCCCAACATCGGGAACCTCGCGCCCGAGTTCGAGTCGCCCGGCTACGACCCCGGCGGTGAGTACTCCGTCGCGTACCAGTGGGGGACCACCGGGCTGGGCGTCAACCTCTCGATCGTGGGCGAGGACTTCACCCCGAGTTGGGCGCTCGTATTCGACCCGGAGTTGACCTCGGGATTCCCGGGCGGAGTGTCGGTGCTCGACGATCCGCGCGAGACGATGGGAGCGGCGCTCAAGTATCGCGGCTACTCGTTGAACGAGACCAGCCTCGACGCGCTGCAGGAGGCGGCCGATCTCATCTCGGCCGCCAAGGTCAACATCACGACCTTCGACTCGGATCAGTACGCCACGGCGCTCGTGACCGGCGAGGTGGCGGTGGCGCAGGGGTACTCGGGCGGGATCCTCACCGCGATCGGGGAAGCCGATGATCCTGACAACTTCGCCTACTTCGTCCCCGACGAGGGTGGCACGCTGTGGGTGGACAACATGGCCATCCCGGTCGGCTCGGCGGCGCCCTGCACGGCCCACGCCTTCATCGACTTCCTGCTCGATGCCGAGAACGGCGCCCAGCTCACGAACTGGACGTTCTACGCCAGTCCGAACGAGGCGGCGAGCGCATACATCGACCCCGAGATACTCGAGGACGAGACGATCTATCCGTCCGACGAACTGCGGGCACGGCTCGAGATCATCACCGACACCGGCGATTTCGAGATCAACTTCGAGGACTACTTCGCGCAGGCGAAGAACTGAATCGACACAGGGTGGAGGCGGCTCGCCCCACGGTGGGCCGCCCCCACGCGTCTGATCTCGAATCCGTACGATGGCGGCCATGACAACCGTCGCCGAACCCGCCATCCGCCTCGTCACCGACATACCCGGACCGCGGAGCGCGGCGATCGTCGCCAGGCGTGAGGCCGCCATGCCGAGTGGGGCGGCCAAGCTCACCGCGATCGCGGTCGACTCGGCCCACGGTTCAACGGTGACCGACGTCGACGCAAACCGGTTCATCGACCTGGCGGGCGGTATCGGGATGCTCGCTGTGGGACACACTCCTGAAGTGCTGGTCGATGCGATGGTCGCCCAGGCGAGGCGCCTGGTGCACATGTGCGCCATCGTCTCGACCTACGAGCCGCTGGTGGAGGTGGCAGAGCGGCTGAACCGGCTGGCACCGGGCGAGGCTCCCAAGAAGACCGTCCTGATGAACTCCGGTGCCGAAGCGGTCGAGACAGCGGTGCACATCGCGCGGGCGGCCACGGGCCGGCAAGGAATCGTCGTCTTCGACGGCGCCTATCACGGACGGACCAACCTCACGATGGCCATGACGTCGAAGTTCTCCCTCTTCAAGAAGGGCTTCGGGCCGTTCGCTCCTGAGGTCTATCGCTTTCCCTTCCCCAACACCTATCGCCGGCCCGACGGCATGTCGGCCGACGACTTCGTGGCCTGGGAGACCACGCGGCTTGACCACGCGTTCACGGCCATCGTCGACCCGGCGCACGTGGCGGCCATCGTGGTGGAGCCGGTGCAAGGAGAGGCCGGATTCGTTCCCGCCCCTTTCGCGTGGCTGCGCCGGTTGCGGGAGCTCGCCGACGCCCACGGGATGCTGCTCATCGCCGACGAGATCCAGTCGGGCATGGGACGGACGGGCAAACTGTGGGCCATCGAACACTCCGGAGTGGTGCCCGACATGATCACAACCGCCAAGTCGCTCGGTGCCGGTATGCCCATCTCGGCGGTGGTCGGCCGGGCAGACCTCATGGATGCGCCCCATCCCGGTGGTCTGGGAGGCACCTACTCGGGAAACCCCCTGGCCTGCGTCGCCGCCCGCGAAGCCATCGACATGATCGCTGCCCCCGGGTTCCTGGCACGGTCGGTTGAGATCGGTGCACGGCTGCGCACCCGCCTCGACTCGATCCGGGACGCGAATCCGGCGCTGATCGGAGACGTGCGGGGCCTCGGCTCGATGCTCGTGCTCGAGATCGTCAGGGATCCCGTCACCAAGGAGCCGTGGATGGAGGCCACGGGCGAGATCACCGCTGCCACCCTGCGTCGCGGCGTCATCACGATCCGGGCGGGACTCCACTCGAATTGCGTGCGGTTTCTCCCGCCCCTCGTGATCACCGACTCCGAACTCGACGAGGCCCTCGAGGTCGTCGCCGATGCGGTGGCCGGCGTGGCGGGCACGGTCCGATGAACGGCCAGACGATCCGAGTCGTCGACCTGGCGGGCGATCCGGTGGCGAGGGGTAGCCGCCACGGTGCGGCCCACGCCCAAGAGATCCGCGACTATGCCGCCGATCGGCTGGCATTGTCTGCCGAGGGCACCACTTTCACAGGGGTACAACTGCTCGAGCTGGCCGCGCAATGCCTCCCCGCCCATCGTGCGTACTCGGCGGGGCTGAGCGAGGAAATGGAAGCGCTGGCGGCGGCGAGCGGCCTCACCGTGGAGGAAGCGCTCATCGTCGGCGGTTACACCGACTTCATCGACCTCGTGCGGGCGGCAGCCGATGGGACGCGGGTGGATGACACCTGCACCGCGGTCGTCATTCCCGACGACCTCGCACGTGGAGCAGGCTTCCTGGCACAGACGTGGGACATGCACGCCTCGGCCACTCCCCACGTCGTGATGCTCGACATCCGCCCCGACTCCGGCCCGGCGTCCCTGGTGTTCAGCACGGTGGGATGCCTCGGCCAGATCGGCATGAACGAAGCGGGCATCGCCATCGGCATCAACAACCTCACCGCCGCGGACGGCCGGGTCGGCGTGACGTGGCCGTTCGTGGTGCGCAAGGCGCTGGAGCAGACAACGTTCCCGGCCGCCATGGCGTGCATCGTGGATGCCGAGCTGGCGGGAGGCCACAACTTCCTGGTCTTCGACGCTGCCGGGAATGGGGCCTCGATCGAAGCGATGCCGACTGCCACGCACATCCAGCTGCTGGAGGGTCCTCTCGTCCATACCAACCACTGCCTCGCTTCGCCCACCGCCGCCGTCGAGGCGCCGCGGCCAGCGGATCTCGATGCCAACTCCCGACTGCGCCTCGACCACGCCCTGGAGCTGGTGAAGGAAGGACCGGTGGGGGTGACGGACCTGATGGCTTTGACCCGTGACGAACGGGCCATCTGCCGCCATCCCGCGCCGCCCTACTCCTATGAGTCGTGCGGCGCCGCGATCATGCGGCCCCGCACCGGGGAGTTCTGGGCATGTTGGGGGGTCCCGTCGGAGAACGACTTCGAGCGCTTCGAGCTGGTGCGGGCGCCGGTGTGAGCGGCGAACTCCGCTTCACCAACCTCACCAGGGAACTCGCCTCCCAGTGCGCCGCGCTCGAACTGGAGGCCTTCCCGCATGCCAACCCGGCCGACCTCCTCGATCGAGAGGACATCGAGGCCTATGCGGAGATCTTCCCCGAGGGTTTCTTCGTCTGTCTGGACGGCGCGCGGGTCGTCGGCCAGGGGGCGGGCATCTTCTTGGACTTCGACTTCGAGCATCCCCAGCACCGGATCGTCGACATCACCGGCGAGCACCAGTGTTTGAATCACGACTGGAACGGACAGTGGTACTACGGCACCGACATCGTGGTGCACCCTGACTACCGCCGGCGCGGCATCGGCCGGCGACTCTACGAGCTTCGCAAGGAGGTGGTCAGGGAGCACAACAAGCGGGGCATCATCGCCGGTGGACACATGGCCGGCTACGTGGACCACCAGGACCGCATGTCGGTCGAGGACTACGTCGCGGCCGTCGCTGCCAGGGAGATCTACGACCCGACCCTCACCTTCCAACTGGACAACGGCTTCGAGATCAGGGCGGTGCTCTACGACTACCTGCGGGACGAAGCGACCGATGACGCCGCTGCCCTGATCGTGTGGGAGAACCCGGAGCACCAACCGTCGGCGCCGGCGCCGTGATCCGGCTCCCGTCCTTCCTCGCCGACCCGATCCGCACCGGGGCCGTCTACGCCCTCACCGGTGTCAGGCTCTTCGACGGGACGCCGACCCCGGTCCGTCAGGCGGCCACGGTCGTCGTCCGCGCGGGCCGCATCGAGGCCATTGGCTCGGCTGGCGACGGAACGCCCGACGACGCCAGGACGATCGACGGCTCAGGTTGCACGCTCATGCCGGGTCTCATCGACGCCCACGCCCACCTGGGCATGATCCAGTACCTCGATCGCTTCCCGCGGCCGATGCACGGCGCCGAGCCGCTCCTCGACGGCACGACTGCCCACTTCGTCGCAGACAATCTCCGGCGTGCCGTGCGCATGGGGATCACGACGATCCGCGACGTGGGTTCCTACGGGGACGTCCTGTTCGAGCTGCGCCAGGCGATGCGATACGGCGCCTCCACCGGCCCCAGGCTTCTCACGTGTGGGTCGATCGTCTCGGCGACCGCGCCCGGCGGCAGGTTCTTCCCCGGGATGTACCGCGAGGCGGACGGCGAGGACGACGTGCGACGGGCGGTGAGGGAACAGATCCGCCGGGGGGCGGACTTCGTCAAGATCATGAGCACAGGAGCGCGATCCGTCGAGATGGAGGACCCTCATCCGTCCCAAGTCACCGACATCGAGATGCGCGCGTTCGTCGACGAGGCTCACCGGCTCGGGTTCCGGGCGGCGGCCCACGCCGAAGGGCTGGCGGGGACCGAGGCCGCGATCCTGGCCGGCTGCGACACCATCGAGCACGGTTTCTACCTGAACCAGCGTCCTGACCTCTTGGACCACATGGCCGCCAACGATCAGACGCTGGTCCCGACACTCGGGTTTCTGCACCTCGTCGCCGAGTCGGGCGAGTGGACGGATCTGCTGGAGACCCAGGGTGCTTACAACGTGGAGCAGGCCGGGCTCACGCTGGCGCGGGCGAGATCGGCAGGCGTCCGCCTCGCCATGGGTGCCGACACGGCTGATGCCGAACGCGTGCACGAGGAGATCGGGTGGATGATCCATCACGGGCTCGATCCTCAGGCAGCACTGGTGGCCGCCACGGCGGGGAGCGCGGCCGCCCTTGGCATCGACTCGGAGGTGGGGGTCGTCGAGCCCGGCAAGCTGGCGGACCTCGTACTGGTCGCCGGCGATCCCATCGGGGACCCGACCCTGCTGGGCGACCGGGACGCCATCCGCCTGGTCCTACGGAACGGTGATCCTGTCGCGGGCGCGCTGGTCGAGCGGGAGCCCGCTTAGGCGTCGAGCGTCTTGCGCTCCGCCATGCCGTTGAGGATCTCCAGCACGACGCGGTTTCCCAGGTAGGCGGTGATCTCGGCGTGGTCGTAGGCGGGGGCGACCTCGACGACGTCGGCCCCGACGACGTTCAGCTCCCGGCCCAGTCGTCTGACCGTGTCGAGCAGCTCTCGCGACGTCATCCCCCCCGGTTCCGGGGTTCCGGTCCCCGGCGCCATGCCCGGATCCACGACGTCGATGTCGACGGAGATGAAAGCCCCCTTCGCGCCGCCGTCGAGGGCATAGTCGACTGCCTCGTCGACCACGGTTCGCAGCCCGCGTTCGACGATGTCGTCCATCCGGTACGAGCGCATCCGCTGATCCTTCATCCAGGCCACCACGTCGGGCTCCGGCCAGTACCCGCGCAGTCCGATCTGGACGAAGCGGTGTCCCGGCACCGCCCCTGAGTCGATCAACCGCCGCATGGGCGTGCCATGCCCGTAGAGGTGGCCATTCTGCAGGTTCCCGGTGTCGGCGTGGGCGTCGAAGTGGATCAACGCGAACTCGCCGTCGCCGTGGACGCGCGCCACCCCCGTGGCGTTCGGATAGGTGATCGTGTGGTCACCCCCCAGGATGATCGGCACCTTGCCAGTGGACGTCACCGCTTCCACCATGTCGGCGATCCGCTGGATCGACTCCTCGATGTAGCCGGGCGCCACGTAGACATCACCCACATCGACCACACCGAGCGTCCCGAGCGGGTCGATGCCGGTAGGGAGATGCGGCCGGTAACCGTCCATCGCCCCGTAGTCGGCCTCGCGGATGGCTTGAGGACCGAACCGAGCCCCCGGCCGGTAGGTGGCGCCCCAGTCGAGGGGAGCGCCGAGGATGACGACATCGGCCGGATCGCCGGCGAGCTCGTCGAGCCGACGCGCCGGTACGCCCAGGAAGGATTGGCGGCTGGCGAAGCTGATGTACTCGGCGGAGGCGAACGGGATCTGCTTCGCACGTTCCTCGTACGGGATGTGAGCCGCGACGTCTTCGGTCATGTCGGCTGGACGCTACCGGCGGGCGGCGGCCGAATCGAGGCCGGGAGCGCGATATCGGGTCACAGGGTCAGACGGTAGAAACGCCAGAGGTCCGCCTCCATGGGCAGCACCTCGAGGCCGCCGAATCCCGCTTCCCGGGCATATCGGGCCAGCGTCCCGGGCCGCATGACCGTGCCGGTGGCCGCGGACGGCTGTGACGACATCGCGTCGGGCAGACAGCAGACGAGGGAAAACCCGTACATCAGGCGCTCGATGTCGTCCATCTCCCCGGTGAACGTCTCGCTCACCCTCTCGTCCATGACGAGCACGTAGCCGTCCGGCTTCACGATCGATCGCATCGTGGCGAGCACGTCGACAGGGGTCGGCAGATCGTGCACGAACTCGAACCCCACCACCACGTCGTACTTCTCGGTGGCATCGACCGAGGCGGCGTCGGCGTGGTGGAACGTGACCCGATCGGACACGCCGGCCTCCTCCGCATTGCGCCGCGCCTGGGCGATGGAGGGACCGTCGATGTCGTATCCGTCGACGCGACTCTCGGGGTAGGCCAGGGCGATGCCGATGCTCGACCACCCTTCCCCGCAGGCGATGTCGGCGACGTCGGCGCCGGCGGTGAGACGATCGTGGAGTTCGGGCACCGCGGGGAACCAGTCGCTGCCGATGAATGTCAGGAAGAACGGCCGGTTCATCTCGGCCTGCCCGGTGCGGGTGTCGTCGCCGAACTCGGCCCACGACACGCCGCCCCCGTTCCGGTAGGCCTCGACCAGCTCGGGCAGCTTGATGGCGGAGGACACGATCAGGCGGATGAAGGCAGTCATGTAGGCGAGGCTGTCGCCGTCGACCAACACCTCGGCATGCTCCGCCGGCAGGCGGTACCGACGCTCGGCAGGGTCCTGCGTCGGATCGTCGACCTCGACGATGCCGTTCACCGTCTGGTGCTCGAGCCACTCACCGACATATCTCCAGTGGACGCCCGTGGCGGCGGCCAAATCGTCGCGACGGTCGATGCCCCCGCGCAGGGCCTCGTAGAGCCCCAGCTTCTCGCCGATGTACACGCTCATCAGCTCGAGCGTTCCCAACACGGAACCGAACAGGCGCTCCGCGAAGTCCGCGGGCGATCGCGGGGCGGTGTCGGCAGCAGTCACGTCTCGCACTCCTCTCTCGTCGGGTCGACCGGGCCGGGCGTTCGAATCGGACACTCAGTCCATCGTGCGGGCAGTGCCGGAGAAGCCCCCGAAGAACACTCCGATGAGCACACCGGGCAGCACGGCCGTGGCGACCGCATCCCCGATCGACTTGTCGGTGAAAAACAGCACGACGACCGTCAGCGCCACCAGGGCGACCGGCAGCGCGATGGCGATGTCGTGGACGATTGCCTTCACCATCCGCGATTCGTGCTCGACGGCAGCCTCGTCGGTGTGCATTCCGTGCTCCGGCATGGCGGGGAGGTTACCGCCCTTGACACGTTCAAGCCGTTGGATCCTGGCGGAGGGAGAAGACGACCGTCTGCAGGTCGGTGAACTCGTCGATGCGCTGGCGGCCCCAGCCCGTGTCGGTGCCTGCCGCGCCGCCGAAGGGCTGGAACGTCTCCCAGAAGTCCGTGGAGTCGTTGACGACCACCGTCCCCGCCCGCACCCGGTCCGCGTACCAGAACGCCTTCGAGAGATCGTTGGTGAACACCGCGGCCTGCAAGCCGAGATGGCTTCGGTTCGAGATCCCGATGGCGTCGTCGTCGTCGCGGGCGACGAGGATGGGCAGCACCGGCCCGAACGACTCCTCCTTCGACACCAGCGCGTCCTCCGGAACACGGTCGAGGACGGTGAACTCGTAATAGAGGTCGGTGGGATGGCCCGCCGCCCTCCCCCCTCCCATCAGCACCTCGGCGCCACGTTCTCTCGCATCGGCCAGATGTCGATCCATCTTGTCTGCGGTGGGACTGTTGTTGAGCGGCCCCATCGTCGTCTCGTCGTCGAACGGATCGCCGAGCTTGACCACCTGGCTTGCCTTGATCGTCGCTTCGACGAACTCGTCGTGGACCGATTCGAGCACGATCACCCGCTCGGTGGCACAGCACACCTGCCCGGCGTTGTAGTAGGTGCCGTACACGGCCGCCTCGGCGGCGGCCGTCACATCGGCGTCGCCGGTCACGATCAGGGGACCGTTGCCCGACATCTCCATGATCGAACGCTTCAGGCCCATCGACGAGACGATCTTCTTGCCGGTTTCCGACGAGCCGGTGAAACCGACGGCATCGATCCCTGGATGTGTCACCAGCGCGGCGCCGATGTCGCCTGCGCCGGGGATGATCGAGATGGCCCCTGGCGGGACGCCGGCCTCATCGAACACCTTCGCCATCGCGAGCAGCGCCCACGCAGTGAACTCGGGTGGCTTGACGATCACTGCGTTGCCGGTCGCCAGGCCGGGGCCGACGTATTCCATCGGGATCATCACCGGGAAGTTCCAAGGCGTGATCGCCGCCCACACGCCGACCGGTCGGCGCACCGTGAACATCCGGCGGTGCCGCTCGGTGGTGGGGATCAGTTCTCCCTTGAGGCGTTTCACGTCCTCGGCGGCGATCTGGAAGTAGTCACCCGACTCGGCGATGTCGTCGATCGCCTCGGCCTGGAAGGGCTTGCCCTGTTCGAGGGTCAGGATCCGGGCGACCTCGTCCACCTCCTCCTGCCATAGCTCGTAGATTCGCAGGCACAGGTCGGCCCGTTCGAATGCCGTCCAGTGCCGCATCTCCTCGGTGGCCTGCCTGGCGGCGGCGACGGCCCGGTCGATGTCGGCCTGCGACGCCTTCGGAACGGTGTAGATGTGCTCCCCGGTCACCGGCGAACGGACCTCGTACGTCTCGGTGCCGGTGCCCGCCGTCCACTCGCCTGCGATGAAGAGCTCGAGATCCTTCGCCATGGCCGCAGAGTATCGGAGCCTCCGGGGGCCGGCACGCTCGGGTACCGTTCGCGGTGGTGAACCTTCGATGACGCCCCCGCGCCGCCTCCGACCCGGTGTGTCCGCACCGGATCGTCTGTGTTCGGCGGCGGCCGGGCCGTTCCCGGTCGATCGCGTCCATCTGGTCCCGTCGTACTTCGACGACAACTTGGTGGCGCATCGACATTGGATCCCCCCAGCGGCCTGAACCGGAAAGCGTCAGGTTCGGATTCGAGGAGGTTCCAACATGAGAGGTCCCGTCACACGGGAATGGTTCGAAAGGGCGAAGCGTGTCCTGCCCAACGGGGTTTCGTCCGGCTTCAGGTATTGGGGCGATGACGAGACGTTCGTGATCGACCGCGGGCTCGGCGGTCACGTGTTCGACATGGACGGCAACGAGTACGTCGACTTCCAGCTCGGTTTCGGACCGGTGATACTCGGACATGCCGACCCGTACGTGTGTGAGGCGGTGGCAGAGGCCGCCACCCGCGGCACGACCTTCGCCATGACGCAGCGGGCGGAGATCGAGGCCGCCGAGAAGGTGCTCGCGGCCATCGGCTGGGCCGACCGGCTGCGGTTTACGAACACCGGCACCGAAGCCACGATGGGTGCGCTGCGGCTGGCGCGGGGATGGGGGGCGCGCGACCTCGTCCTCAAGTTCGAGGGTGGCTACCACGGCGGGCACGACGCGCTGTTGTTCACGACCGCGGGGGCGCCGCCCGAATACCTGGGATCGAGGCTGCGGCCGCTCAAGCTGCCGTCGTCGTCCGGCATCCCCGACAGCGTGAAGGACCACATCACCACCCTGCCATACAACGACGTGGAGTTGGTCGAGGAGTTTTTCGCCGATCACGGGCGTGAGTTGGCGGCGGTGATCGTCGAGCCGCTGGCCGCCAACTTCATGGGCGTGACGCCGGCTCCTGGATTCCTCGCGGCATTGCGCAGGTTGTGCGACGAGTACGACTCGGTCCTCATCTTCGACGAGGTGAAGACCGGATTCCGGCTGGGGCTGGGCGGGGCGGTGGCCGAATACGGCGTGCAGCCCGACATCGGGACCTATGCCAAGGCCCTGGGCAACGGGTTCCCGGTGGCCGCGATCGCCCTCAACGGGCGGATGGTGGAGGGCTGGGAGTTGGGCGGGATCTCGCAGACCGGCACCTATTCGGGCAACGGGGTGGCGGTGGCCGCTGCCTCGGCCACCATCGACCGTCTGGCGGACGGAACCGTCTACGACCGGATCCACTCCGTGGGCTCCGCACTCATGGCTGGGATCCAGGGCAGTCTGGATCGTCACGGGCTGGCCGGCACCGTGGTCGGTCATCCCTCGATGTTCTCGGTCTTCATCGGCGAGGGCGTCCCTACGGAGTACCGCCACGTCGCCGACCACGACAGTCGTGTGTACGACGCCACGGTCATGCGGATGATCGACCGGGGGGTGATGCCGTGCCCCGACGCGTTGGAGACGTGGTTCGTGTGCGGCGCGCACACCGACGATGACGTGACGCTGGCGCTCGATGTCTTCGACGAGGCCCTGGGCGAAGTGCTGTCCGGCCCGATCGCAGCCCACAGTCCGCGGGAGGAGTGATGTTGCAGATCCGCGACGCCCAGCCGGAGGACTACGACGCCATCGTTCCGCTCGTGCAGGCTTTCTACGAGTTGGACCGGCATCCCTATGAACCCGAAACGGTCGAGCGGGGATTGCGTCCGTTGTTGGCGGGGGCGGCACCCGGCTTCGTGCTGGTGGCGGAGGGGGAGGACGGGATCGTCGCCTATGCGGTGGTGACGTGGGGCTGGGCGATCGAGTCGGGCGGGCGGGATGCGCTCCTCGACGAGATCTACGTGGCCGAGCGGAGCCGCGGGATCGGGGCGGAGATGATGCATCTCCTCATGGAGCGCTGCCGGCGCGAGGGGTGCAGGCGGATGTTCCTCGAGACCGAGTCGCACAACCGCGCCGCCCGCATCTTCTACACGCGCCACGGCTTCGACATCGACGACAGCGTGTGGATGAGCCGCGACCTGTGAGGTCGGGAACGTCCCTCTGGCACGACCAGGTCGGCGACCAGCCTCTGCGCCCGCCCCTTCCCGGTGACACCCTGGCCGATGTGGCGATCGTGGGTGCTGGATACACCGGCTTGTGGACCGCCTACTACCTGCAGCAGTTGCTGCCGCGCGCCAGGGTCGTCGTTCTCGAGTCCAGTACGGTCGGTTTCGGCGCCTCGGGGCGCAATGGCGGCTGGTGCATCGGCGAGTTGGCGGCAGGCGAGGATCGATGGAGGTCGCTGGCGGGGGAGGCAGGTGCTCGGCGCATGCACGACGCCATGGTCGGCACCCTGGACGAGATCCGTGCCGCGCTCACCGAACTCGGCATCGACTGCGACTGGGCACACGCGGGCGCGCTCCATCTCGCCCGCAACGGCGGCCAGGAGGCACGGCTCCGCCGGCAGGTCGCCGGTGACCTCCGCTGGCTCGAGGCGGGGGAAGCGTCGGCAATGGTCGGGGCGACGCAGGTGAGGGGAGCGTTGTTCGATCCTCACACCGCCGTGCTCCACCCCGCCAAGCTCGCCGTCGGACTGGCCGCCGCCGTCGAACAGGCGGGCGTGATCATCCACGAGGGCACCGCGGCACGCGCCGTCGCGCCGGGCGCGGTGCGAACCGATCGA
>CAZCRP010000014.1:0-22569 GCA_964501055.1 uncultured Acidimicrobiaceae bacterium | reverse complement strand
AGCGTCGCCCACACGCGGCCGTCGTCGGTGTAGGTGAGGAGGCCTTCGGCTCTGCCTCGGAATGGCCGCGTGACGGTGCCATCCACCGACGCGGTCCATTCGACGAGCCGCCACGTGCCGACGAGAGATCGCATGGCGAGAACGATAATCGCCGGGCGGAATTCTACCGCCGGGTAGAATTCTGTCGCGGCGGTTGATAGGTTGAGCGGAACCGCCACCGAGGACTGTGCCACCGTGACTCTCGTCCGCAACGACGCCCTCAATCTCGCCCTCGACACCGGCGACAACCCATATCTGATGGATGGCTACGCCCCCGTCCACACCGAGATCGACGCCGAGGACCTCACGGTGATCGGGGAGATCCCGGCCGACCTCAACGGGCTGTACGTCCGCAACGGACCCAACCCCATGTACTCGCCGCCCGGCCGGTATCACTGGTTCGACGGCGACGGCATGCTCCACGCCATCCACTTCCGCGACGGCCAGGCCACCTATCGCAACCGGTGGGTGCGGACCGAGGGTTTCCGCGGCAATCAGGCCGCCGGGCGCGAGCGCTACCACGGCATGATCGAGCCCTCGCACCGCAACCCCCCCACCAAGATGTATCGGGGGTTGAAGGACACTGCCAACACCGACGTGGTGTTCCACAACGGCAACCTCACCGCTCTCTGGTACCTGTCAGGCGACCCCTACCGGATCGACGCCATGACCCTGGAGACCGTGGGACGAGAGGACTGGGGCGGGGCGCGCAACGGCTGCGTTTCCGCACACGCCAAAGTCGACGAGTCGACCGGCGAATTCCTGTTCTTCGACTACGGGCCGCGCGCGCCCTACCTCTGGTACGGGGTGGTGTCCGCCGACGGCAGGCTGACCCACCACGTGCCGGTGCCGCTCCCCGCCGCCAGGCTCCCGCATGACATGGCGATCACGCCCCGGTACTCGATTCTCATGGATCTCCCACTCTTCGCCGATCCGGAGGTCTTTGCGTCCGGACGCCACCGTCTCGTCTTCGACGCCGACCTCCCGGCCCGCTTCGCCGTGATCCCCCGCTACGGCGCCAGCACCGAAGTCAGGTGGTTCGAGGCCGACCCGTGCTACATCTATCACACGATGAACGCCTGGGAGGAGGGCGACACGATCGTGATGGACGTGTGTCGCACCCGGCGGCCGGCGCCCCCCGACCGGCCCCTCACCGGCCCACTCGAATCGCTGCTCGAGTACCTGCGGCTGGATGCCCAGTGGTACCGATACCGGTTCGACCTGCGCACCGGGGCGACCAGCGAGGGTCCGATGGACGAACTCAACACCGAGTTCCCGTCCATCAACACCTCTCGGACCGGCACCCCCAGCCGCTATTCGTACAACATCGCCATCGAGAGCGGGTACACGACCCTGTTCGACGGCATCGTGAAGTACGACCTGGGGACCGGAGACGCGCAGCGCTACGACTTCGGTCCCGGCCGGTTCGGTTCCGAGGCGCCGTTCGCCGCCCGTGGCGGCGGGGCGGAGGACGACGGCTACCTCGTCAGCTTCGTGGCGAACCACGAAGACGGGCTGTCGGAGTGCGTGATCGTCGACGCCCCCACGATGGCCGAGGTGGGTCGCGTGCAGATCCCGCAGCGAGTCCCGCACGGGTTCCACGCCTGCTGGGTCGGTCAGGAGCAGTTGGACGCGAGACGGACGTGACACGAGGAATCCACCTCCTCGGCGGACATCAGACCGACTTCGCAGAGAACTGGACGACTACCGGCCGCACCACCTACGAGGGACTGCGGGAAGCGGTGCTCGGTGCGATCGAGAACGCCTCCATCGAACCGTCCGCCGTCGACGGGTTCGAGGTGGGCAACTTCGTCGGTGAGTTGTTCGCCGGCCAGGGCCAGCTCGGGGGCCTGGTGGCCGCCATCGACCCCGCCTTCGCCGGCAAGCCCGGCGCCAGGCACGAGGCAGCCTGCGCATCGGGTTCGATGGCCGCGTTGTCCGCCATCGCCCAGATCGAGGCAGGGTGGGCCGACGTGGTGGTCGTGGTAGGCGTCGAGCAGATGCGCAACGTCGACGCCGCCACCGCCGCCGCTCATCTCGGCGCCGCCATGTGGCAGGGTCGCGAGGGCCAGGAGGCGAAGTTTCCGTGGGTGCACCAGTTCTCCCGCATCGCCGATGCATACGCCGAGCGCTGGGGGCTGGAGGACGCCCACTTGGGAGCGATCGCCGAGAAGAACTTCGACCACGCGCGGCGCAACCCGAAGGCCCAGGCGCGGGCATGGGTGTTCGAGCCCGGCTCGTTCCAGGCCGACGACGACCTCAACCCGATCGTCGAAGGCCGGCTTCGGCGCCAGGACTGCGGCCGCATCACCGACGGCGCCGCCGCCGTGGTCCTGTGCTCGGGTGAGTTCGCCGTCCGGCATGCCGCCCACACCGGGAGGTCCTCGCCCCGGATCGCCGGATGGGGGACGACGACCGCCCCTCTGCTGCTCGACACGAAGCTCGACGCCATCCCCGACGGGGGTCCGATGTTCCCGCACCTGGTGGAGGCGGTGGAGAAGGCGAGGCAGATGGCGGGGGCATCCCTCGAGGACATCGACGTGGTGGAGACCCACGACTGCTTCACGATCAGCGAGTACCTCGCCTACGATCACCTCGGGCTCAGCGAGCCGGGAAGGGCATGGCAGGTGGTCGAGTCCGGCTCGGCTCGCATGGGTGGCCGGCTCCCGGTGAACCCGTCGGGCGGCCTCATCGGCGGCGGTCATCCGGTCGGCGCCACCGGTGTCCGCATGCTGGTCGATGTCGCCAACCAACTCCGCGGCCAGGCCGGCGACACCCAGGTCGACGGCGCCCGCACCGCCCAGACTCTCAACATCGGCGGCTCGCTCACCACCGTTGCCAGCTTCGTCGTCACTGCCGACTGAGCGCGACATCCAGAATCTGCCGTTGTCGGCATGGTGGGCGGGGCGTATAGTGCCGAGGGTTGCGGGGAGGCAATGAGTGGGACACATCATGGGGCAACTGGGCGTGGCGCGCCGCCACTCTCCCAACCTGTTGACGCCGGGCGGGTGGCCGGGATGACCCCCCACTACGACATCGCCCCGTCGCACGTCGCCGATCTGGCGCCCGATTCACCGGCATTCTCGACGAGACTCCTGCTCGAGGTCTCGGACGCCGTCGAAGACCCGGCATGGGATACCTTCGTGGAGCGGGCACCCGGGGGGAGCCATGTCCAGACCAGTATCTGGGGTCAGCTGAAGGCCACCGAGGGGTGGGCCCCAGTGCGAGTGGTCGTGAGGACCGGCAGCGGGATCATCGCCGGCGCGCAGCTGCTGATCCGCCGACTGCCGCTCCGCAACGCGGTGGCCTATGTCCCGAAGGGACCCATCCTCGCCCGGTTCGACAACGCCGCGGCGCAGCTACTGCTGGAAGGTCTGCGCGACGTGGCGAGTCGGCATGGCGTCCGTCACCTCTCGGTGCAACCGGCCGACAACGGAGAGGAGGTCGTGCCCCTGCTGACTGCCGCCGGCTATCGCCCGAGTGACACTTTCGTGGCCCCTGTCGCGACGGTGCACATCGACTTGAGCAGGGAGCACGACGAGATCCTGGCCGCGATGCGCAAGAACCACCGGCGCTACGTGCGTCACGGGCTTCGGGAGGGTGTCGTTGGCCGGCTCGGCACCGAGGCCGACCTCGAGGATTTCTACCGACTGGTCGTCGCCACCAGCAAGCGACAGGGGTTCGCTCCCCATCCATTCGAGCACTTCGTCAACCTGTGGAGCCTGTTCCATCACCGCGGGCAACTCCAGTTGTTCATGGTCGAATACCGCGGCCAGCCCGTGAGCGGCCAACTCGCACTGGCCTTCGGCGACGTCGTCACAGCCAAGAACAGCGGTTGGAGCGGGGAGCACGCCGACCTCGGTCCGAACCACGTCATGGAATGGACGACGATTCAGTGGGCCAAGCAGAACGGATACCGGTGCTATGACCTCGAAGGCATCGACGTGCGGGCGGCAGAGCTCCGGCTCGCGGGAGAACCGCTGAGCGACAAACTGCGCAAGTCCCACTCCTTCTACAAGCTGGGATTCGGAGGAGAGGTGCTCATGTTCCCGAAGGCCCACGTCCTCATTCCGAATCCCCTGCTCCGCTGGGGATTCTGGACCGTCTATCCGCGGCTGAGCCAGACCCGTACGCTCAAGACCTCAGTCAACAGACTCCGCTCCACAGCCGGATCGCAGCCATGAGACTCTCCCGCCGCACAGCCGGCGCGGCCCCCACACCGGCAGTGCTCGTCGGTCTGGACAGCATGCAGGGCCTGCAAGCGGCCCGGATCCTCCACGCCCGCGGCGTCCCGGTCATCGCGTTCGCCAAGGACCCAAAGAATCACGCCTGCAGCACGAACGTGTGTGATGAGATCCGATTCACCGACACGAGGTCCGAAGCGCTGCTCGGGGCATTGGAAGAACTCGGCCGGACCCTCGAACGCAAGGCAGTCCTCTTTCCCTGTGAGGACCGCAATGTGCAACTGGTGTCCCGCCATCGCGAGCGCCTCGGCGAGTGGTTTCACATCGCCCTCCCGCCGGCGGACGTGGTGGAGATGCTGATGGACAAGACGAGCTTCTACTCCTTCGCCCAGGACCAGGGGCTCCCGATACCTCCCACGTACTTCCTGCGGTCGCGCCAGGATCTGGATGTTGCACTCGCCGCGCTGCAGTTCCCTGCCGTCCTGAAGCCCGCCAACAGCGCGACCCGGTTGTGGGAAAAGAACTGCATGGTCAGCGCCTTCAAAGTCGCCGACGCGACGGAGATGCGGGAGCTCTATGACCGGTATCACGTCTTCACCGATGTGCTCATCGCCCAGGAGTGGATTGCCGGACCCGACAGCAACCTCTTTTCGTGCAATGCCTACTTCGATTCCAACGGCGAGCCGCTCGTCACCTTCGTCGCGAGAAAGGTCCGACAATGGCCGCCACATGTCGGGAAGAGCTCGTACGGCGTCGAGTGCCGCGACGACGACGTCCTGCGCGAGACCCTTCGGCTGTTCCGCAGTGTCGGATATCGGGGGCTGGGCTATGTCGAGTTCAAATTGGACGAGCGCCATGGCCGTCAATTCATCGTGGAGCCCAATGTGGGCCGGCCGACCGGTCGTTCTGCGATCGCGGAAGCGGGCGGGGTCGAACTCCTGTACACGATGTATTGCGACCTCGCCGGGCTGTCACTCCCGCCGGATCGTGAGCAGCGGTATGTCGGCGCCAAGTGGATCCATCTACGTCGGGATTTCCAGTCGGCGGTGTACTACTGGCGGAACGGAGAGCTGACCGTGCGCGAGTGGCTCGGATCGTGGCGGGGAAAGAAGGCATACGCGCTGTTTTCCCTCCGTGACCCCCAGCCGTTCCTGCGCGACCTCTGGCGAGTCCTGCGGACTCTGACGTCGAAGACCGAGAGACGAGATCGCGGATTCGCCATCGTCACGCCGCAGCCGACCACCCATCACGAGACCTGACCTGCGCGGCGGCCGTGTTCGATGTCTTCCGCTTGAGCAGCCGGCCCTTCATGCTGCCTCTCATCGATGCGCTGCTGGGCATACGCGCCCTTGCCTTCGTCGGTACCCGCTTCGTCTGCCCCTGCTGCAACTGGCGGCTCAGGACGTTCACCCACGGCGGCTATTCGCTTCGTGGACGACATCACGGCTATTGCCCCCGGTGCAACGCCAAGGCACGGCATCGACGAGTGTGGCTGTATCTCGCCAGCCACACGAACTTGTTCACCGAGCCCCACAGGGTCGTTGACGTCGCCCCGAAGTACAGCTTCTCCCGCAGGCTCTCCCGGATGCCGAACATCGACTATGTCGCCGTCGACATCGCCAACCGGCCCAACATCTCACTCAGGATGGATCTGACGGCTGCACCACTCGCCGACGCGAGCGCCGACGCCGTCATCTGCGTCCACGTCCTGGAACACATCGAGAACGACCGCCGTGCGATTTCCGAGATCTTCAGGATCCTCCGGCCATCGGGGTGGGCGTTGCTTTCCGTCCCCCTCCGCCTCGATCAACCGACGTACGAAGACCCGGCGATCGTCTCCCCCGCCGCCCGCGAGGCCGCGTTCGGCGAGACGACTCACGTTCGAATGTACGGCTACGACCTCCGCGATCGCCTGACGGCAGCCGGATTCGAGGTCTCCCTCGATCTGGCGGACGACGTCGACGAGTCCACGAAGGCGAGATACGGGTTGTTGGATGACGAGAACATCTTCTTGTGCCGCAAGCCGGAGTTGCGCACATGACCTCGGTGGCGCTCATCGGAGGGGACGGAGCAGGAAAGACCACCGTCGCCCGCCACCTCACCACGAACGCCGAGCTCAGGGCGAAGTATCTCTACCTCGGGATGAGCGCCCAATCCGGTGATCATCTCCTGCCCCTGTCACGCCTCGTGCTGGCGCTGAGGCGCCGCGCCTACCGGCGAGCGACGCTACGGAACACCGGCGAGACACCGCCGAGCCGCCACATCCCTGCTGCGCACTACGAGTACTCGAACGAGCAGCGAAGCTCATGGTGGATCGCGGCCCGCCTCGTGAACCGTTTCGTCGAGGCGTGGTACCGGCAGCTGATCTCGGCGTATTTTCAGCTGCGGGGATACCTCGTCGTCTACGACCGCCACCTGCTGTTCGACGCAGGAAGCCTGGATCCCGGGCACGCGTCGCTTCGCGCCGCTGAGAGGGCCTACCACTGGCTGATGCGAACCTTCTATCCCCGGCCCGACCTGGTGATCCTGCTCGACGCGTCCGGCGAGGTGCTGCACGGACGGAAGGGGGAAGCCACCCCCGGCTATCTCGACAAGGAACGCGCGATGTACCTGGCACAGGCAGCTGCGGCGCCGGCGTTCGTCCGGCTGGACGCCACGAAGCCGCTCGACGAAGTCCTACGCGACGCGCAGGCCGCGGTGGCGGAGCACTGCGGGCGCTGAGCGCTCAGCCCCGTCGCGGGCGCATCTCCTCCACATCTCGCTGCGTGTCGACGTCGCGGGGAGGGAGCGATTCGATCCAGACCTCCTCCACCCACTCGGGGTGGGCCTGGAGGAGACGGCGGGCGCCCTCGTCGCCGGTGAGCGACATCAGCCGGGGCCACAACTCGCGCCCGACGAGGACCGGGTTGCCCCACGCGTAGCGGTACTTCGGGATCGCCGCCAGGGCTCGACTGGAGCGCCACGCGTCCACGAGCTTGGCCGGGACGTCCTCGGAGATGTCCGGCTGGTCGCCCAGCACGATGAACGCCGCCTCCGCCTTCGACAGCCGGGTCAGCGCGTCCAGCCCGACCCGCAGCGAGGAAGCGAGGCCCTCTTCCCACTCCGGGTTCTCGATGATGCCGAAGTCGGTCAGGTCGACTTCACGCATGACTTCGTCGATTCCCGCCCCCAACACCACCCAGGTCTCATCGACAGGGAACCTCCGCACCTGGTCGAGCACATGGCCCAGCAGGGTCGTGTTCCCCCACGCCTCCAGCTGCTTGGGACGCCCGAGCCGCCGCGAGCCGCCGGCAGCCAGCACCACGGCGGCGATCATCCGCCCTCTTCCTTCCCAAGCCGCTGAGGCGCTCCGACGAGGGCGGGCTCCACGCCCGCCCCATACCGGACAGCGGTCATCTCTGCCAGTATCGCCACTGCCACCTCACCAGGGGACTCTGCCCCGATGTCGATCCCGATAGGCCCGTGGATCCGATCCAGTTCGGCTTCGGTCCAGCCGGCGGCAGCCAGCCGGCGGCGGCGCGCGGTCGCCGTCTTGCGACTTCCCATCGCGCCGATGTAGCGCACCGGGGAACCGTGCACCAGCGGCCACAGCGGATCCTCGAACCGGGCGTCGTGGCTGAGAACCACCACGAACGTGCGGCGGTCGAACACGAGCCGGTCGGCGAGGTCGCCGGGCCATCCGATCAACAGCTCGTCGACGGCCGGGAATCGCTCCCTCGTCGTGAACACGGCGCGGGCGTCGGAAACGGTCACGTGGTAGCCGAGCCGGGAAGCGATGATCGCCAGCTCCTGGGCAATGTGCACGGCGCCGAAGATGAGCAGTCTGGGGCGGGGGGAGATCACATCGACGAAGACCTCGAGGCCGTCGTCGTATCGCAGCGTCGCAGACTGCTCCCTGTCGATGAGGACGACGGCATCGGCCGCCACCACGTCGAGGGCGGGCATCGTTCCGATCACCACTCCGTCGTCGCGGTCCACGACCGCGGAGGTTCCGACCTCCCCGCCTCCGACGACCGTCAGTTTGGCACCCGGCCGTTCTTCGTCGACGAGGCGCCGGATGGCGTCGAAGACGTCGCTCACCACGGCTCGATGACGACGGCGATGCTCCCGCCACAGGCGAGACCCACTTCGAAGGCGTCGTCGTCCGCGATGCCGTAGGTCACCACCTTGGCCTTCCCCGCTTCGAGCACCGATTGGGCGTGGAGGAACACGTCGTTCTCGACACAGCCGCCGGACACGGAGCCCTCCATGTCCCCCGCCGAACTGACCAGGAACTTGGACCCCACCGGACGCGGCGCCGAGCCGCTCACCTTGGCGACGGTGGCCACGGCCACGGACTTGCCCTCCGCCACCCAACGGTCCCTGATCTCGAGCGCCTCTCTCACCGCTTCCGGCCCTTCACGTCGTCCCCACCGACTCTAGGAGTCGGACGAGAGTTCTGAGATCGCGCAGCGTCCCCGCGGCGAGGAAGTCGTCGACATACGGCATGGCCGCCTTCATCCCCCGTGTCTCGGGGGCGAATCCGTCCCGTCCTGCGAGCGGGTTGAGCCACACTGTGCGGTACACGGTGCGCTGCAGCCGGGCCATCTCGAACGCCAGCAGCTCGGGATCCCCCCGGTCCCAGCCGTCTGAGATGATCACCGCCACGGGACGGCCCCGGCACACCCGCCGCGACCAGTCCATGTTGAAGGTGCGGAGCGCCTCGCCGATCCGCGTCCCACCCGACCAGTCATGGACGTGCTCGGAGACGGCGGCGATGGCGGCGGATGGCTTGCGCCGTGCGAGGTCGCGGGTGATGCGGGTCAGCCGGGTGGAGAACACGAACGCCTCCAGCTTGCCGAACCTGTCCCGAGCGGCGTGAGTGAAGTACAGCAGCATCTCGGCGTAGCGCTCCATCGACCCTGACACGTCGGCGATCACGATCACCGGCCGCTTGCGCACCGTGCGGGTCGTCATCGCCAGCTGCACGAGATCCCCTCCCGGTCCCACCGCCGACCGGAGCGAACGGCGCATGTCGGGCACGTCCCCGGTGCGCAGCGGGGCCCGACGACGTGCCCGCACCAGGGCGGGATTCCACACCATCTGACCGATCATCGTCTTGACCTGCGCCTCCTCCGCCTCGGACAGCAGCGAGAAGTCCTTGTCCATCAGACGCTCGACGGCACTGGCCCCGAGGGTGACCGAGACATCCTCCCCCTCCCCATCGCCTTCCCCCTCGGCGCCAGCCTGATCGATCATCCAACTCCGGGGCGGCGACGTCTGGGTGAAGGTGATGCCCGGCCCTCCCTCCTCTCGGAAGAACTCCACGAACACGCGGTCGAAGATCGGAATCTGCTCGCGAGAGGTGATCGTCAATCCCCGGAACGCCCAGTACACGTCCTCGGCCGATCCCGCCCCGACTTGTTCCACGGCGGAGACCAGATCACCAGTCACAGTGGGGGGAACCCTGATCCCTCCCTCGCGGAGCGCCCGGGCGAACTCGACCAGCCGCGGCGTCGCCACACTC
Organism: uncultured Acidimicrobiaceae bacterium; assembly: GCA_964501055.1. GTDB lineage: Bacteria > Actinomycetota > Acidimicrobiia > Spongiisociales > ZC4RG35 > DATHWB01. The sequence continues at coordinate 12,840 of CAZCRP010000014.1, read as the reverse complement.
ACAGGCGACAGGACCTGGCGGGCGGTGGTTCGCCCAAGGGCAACGCCGCGGCAAGACGGGCGGCGCATGCCTGGCGGTTGACATCGGTCGGCAGCGACCGCCACTCGAAGTGCATCGGGTCGGACACCCGCCATCCCGCCCCCCACGAGAACCCCCACTCCCTGAGAACCTGGCCGAACTCGGCCGACAGCGTCGGAGGCTGACCGAAGACGTTGGTGGAGGGATTGAAGTCGATCGCGATCCCCCAGGAGTGCCGCGACACGGCGAAGCCGCGATCGAGATCCCCTCCCCGGGCGAGGCGGGCGTTGTAGCAGCCACCGGCGAGCTGGAAGTCGGCCTCGTCGACCTCGCCTGCCAGCCCTCGCGCCTCCAGTTCCAGCAGCGCTCCCTGCACGTAGGGGACGATGTCCTTGTGACAACGGAACTGGCCCAGCCGGGGAAGCGTGACCGTGACGATGTTCGCCTCGTACCACTCGTCATCGGTCTCTATGCGATCGGTCCGGGTCTCCCGGTAGGCGAACTCACCGAAGCGCTGCTTGATCCGGACCAACGGGAGGATGCCATCCGTGGCGGCCGGCCCCTCCCTCCCCGGTCCGGAGACACGGATGGGAGCATCCGGCAGGACCGACCGCACCAAGAGATCCACCACCGTCGTGTTCACACCCCACAGCACCACCCGCGCCGGACGGGCGATCCCCATCTGGTCGGCGACGGTGTGGGACATGACCAGTTCGTTCCACTGGATCGACCCATCCGGCACGATGGCCGCGATCGCCAGACGGTGGAGCGCCCCGTCCCAGCCCTCCAGTGTCACGTCGTCGCCCACCATCGCTCCCCGGAGTGCGGCCGTCGCCTCCGACATCACGATCCCATCGGACAACGCCGAAGTGATCGTCGGTCCGAGCAGCGGCGCCGCCGCCGCCGGGTCCACCGTCACGAACGACATCGGCACCCCGAAACCGGGATCGAAGCGCTGCACGGGTGCGGCTCCCCGCTCCACGGCGATCATGCGGATCGTTCCCGACTGCATCAGCGTCGGCTCCACGCCCAGGACGGTGGCGAGCGTGTCCATCACCTCGAGGGTCCGCTCCGACAAGCCACCGGACTCGAACACGGACACCTCGCCGAGATCCTGCTCCCAGGCAAGGGCGGGCGGAGTCGCCACCACGACGAAGGCCGAGACGACGACCGCCAGAAACCCGAGGATCAGCCCGCGGCGAACTTCCCCGTCCCCTCTCGCGCAACGAGCTCGACATCCTCCCGGTACTTGAGGACCACGCCCAGCGTGTCGTCGATGGAGGACTTGTCCAACTCGTGTGCTCCGAGCACTCGCAGCGCCCGCGCCCAGTCGATGGTCTCTGCCACCCCCGGAGGCTTGAAGAGATCGAGCGCCCGCAGATCGCGCATGGCGGCGGCGAGTTGACGGGCGAGGCGCTCCTCGATCTCCGGCACCCTCGTCATCACGATCTCCACCTCGCGATCGACATCCGGATAGTCCACCCAGTGATAGATGCAGCGCCGCTTGAGAGCGTCGTGGATCTCACGCGTGCGGTTGGAAGTGAGGATGACCACAGGGGGCTCTACAGCGCGGATGGTGCCGATCTCAGGAACCGTGACCTGGAAGTCGGACAGAATCTCCAGCAGATAGGCCTCGAACTCCTCGTCGGCACGATCGAGCTCGTCGATCAAGAGCACAGGACGGCCGAGCGACTCGACCGCCTGCAGCAACGGCCGGGCTACGAGGAAGTCGCGGCTCATGATGTCGGACACGTCGGCATCGGCGCCTTCCCCTTTGGCCTCGATCAGACGGATCGCCAGCATCTGCCTGGCGTAGTCCCACTCGTAGACCGCATGGTTGACATCCAGCCCTTCGTAACACTGGAGGCGGATGAGCGGGGTTTCCAGCAGGGCGGCGAGCACCTTGGCGACTTCGGTCTTTCCCACCCCGGCCTCACCCTCGAGGAACAGCGGCCGCCCCATCTGCAGCGCCAGGTGCACGGAAACGGCCAGGCTCCGATCAGCGATGTACTCGTGTTCAGCGAACGCGGCAAGGACCTCGTCCACGGAGGCGGGGAGCATGGGCGCCACGATACCGGCCTGTGGGCCAATCCCCACACCGGCAGTATCCTCCCGGTCGATGTTCCGTCAGCCTCCGGTCGCCACCGTGGACGCGTCCGACGCGGCCGCCCGCCTCGAGCAGGGCGGATTGCTGATCGATGTCAGGGAGCAGGCAGAGTGGGACGAGGCCAGAGTCCCCGGTTCGGTGCACCGACCCATCACCGCCATCAACGAGTGGTGGCACGACCTCCCCCCCGACCGCGACATCGTCGTGCTCTGCCACAGCGGCAACCGATCGGCCCAGGTGGTGCAGGCCTTGACGGCCCAGGCGGGGATGGACAACGTCTGGAATCTCGCCGGCGGCATCGTGGCATGGGCGAACGCCGGCCACTCGGTCGACTACGAGCCCCCGGCGGGCGAGGAGGCCTGACAGTGGGCGACCCGGCGTGCTTCCTCGACGCGACGTGTCTCTCTTGCGGCCGCTTTCTCGACTCGACCGAACTCGCGGACGAAGACCGCTGCCCGCACTGCGGGGCGGCGCTGGACCCTTCGCCTCCTCAGGCGGACGCGATCGCTTGAGTGAGGGCGCGCCGCACCATCACCTTGGCGAGGTGGGTCTTGTACTCCTCTGACCCGTAGAGGTCCTCGAGAACGGTGATCCCCTCCACCGCCCGGTCGGCGGCGGCAGATACTGCAGAGTCGCTGCCGTCGGTGCCGACGATGGATTCCATCACGCCCTCGGCCAGTTGCGACTTCAACCCCACACCCGTCAACGCCACCCTCGCGTCGGAGATCGAGCCGTTCGAGCGCACCACCCAGGCCGAGGCGCCTGCCACGGCGTAGTCGGTGTGACCGCCGCGACGTCCCAGCTTCTCGTAGGCGGACCCGCCGCCCCGCTTGGGGATCCGGATAGCCGTCAGGATCTCGTTCGGCTCCAGGGCTGAGGTCATCGCATCGACGAAGAAGTCGTCGGCGGCGATCTCCCTGGTGCCGTCCGGCCCCTGGGCCACCATCGTCCCGCCCAGCGCCAGCACGGCTGATGGCTGGTCGGCGGCGATGTCCGCATGCGCCACCGCCCCACAGGTGGTCCCGCGCGCCCGCACCTGGCGGTCGCCGGTCCACGCCGCAGCAGTCTTCAACGCGGCGGGGAGGTCCGAGGCCGCCGTCTGGGAGTGGGTGACCAAGGCACCGATGCTGATGGAGTCGCCGTCGTCGGAGATGTCACCGAGCCCACCGATCCGTCCGATGTCCACCACCAGTTCGGGTGACAACAGCCGCAGCTTCATCATCGGGATGAGCGACATCCCTCCCGACATCACCTTGGCGAAGTCGGCGTTCCCGAGTTCCCTCACCGCCTCCTCGACCGAGGAGGCGGCGACATAGTCGAAAGCCCTTGGATACATCCTGTCCTCCTCTCAGCCCTGCGCGTCCTGGATCGCCTGCCACACCCGTTTTGGGCGCAACGGCATATCGACGTGCTTGACGCCCTTCTCCGCCAGCGCGTCGACCACCGCGTTGACGAGGGTCTGTGCCGACCCGATCGTCCCCGCCTCCCCGACGCCCTTCACCCCGAGCGGATTCACATCCGTCGGTGTGACGGTCCGGTGGAGTTCGTAGCTCGGCAGGTCCCCGGCAGTGGGCATGGGATAGTCGATCAAACCGGCGGTCAGCAGGTTGCCGTCGCCGTCGTAGATGGCGTCCTCGAACAACGCCTGTCCGATCCCCTGGGCGAGCCCACCGTGGATCTGTCCGTCGACGATCATGGGGTTGATGACGTTGCCGCAGTCGTCGACGTTCACCCACCGCTTGATCCTGACGTCGCCGGTGTCCTCGTCGACCGTCACGAGGCACGCCATCGCCCCGAACGGCCAGGTGGCGTTGCCGGGGCTGAAGATGGCGTGGGCCTCCATCCCGCCGTCCATCCCCGGGGGGAGCCGGTGCGGCTGGTAGGCGACTTTGGCGATCTCGTCCCATCCCACCGACTTGTCGGGGGAGCCCGCCACATGGGCGGCGCCGTCGGCGAACCTGATGTCGTCCTCCGACGCCTCCAGCAGGTGGGCGGCGATCTTCGCTGCCTTCGCCTTCACCTTGTTCGCCGCCTCGAAGGCAGCCGCCCCGTCGACCGCGGCGGAGCGCGACCCGAACGTGCCGATGGTGACAGGAGCCTCGCGGGTGTCACCGTAGGTGACGCGGATCTTGTCCATCTCGATCCCGGTCTGCTGCGAGACGATCTGTGCCCACGTCGTCTGATGGCCCTGCCCGGACGGACCCGTGCCGATGATCACGTTGGTCGTCCCGTCGGGGTTCACCCGGACGAGCCCCGACCCGTTGAAGGCGGACGGCAGACCGTACTCGGCCCACGAGAAGCCGAGATCGACCAAGCCCGACGGACCGAAGCCGCACACTTCCACATACGTGGCGAGTCCCAGCCCGGCCAGCCGGCCGTCGGCCCGCAACCGATCCCGCTCCTCTTTCATCTCGGCGTATGCGGGGAGGTCGAGCATCGTCTGGAGATTGGTGGCGTAGTCGCCGGTGTCGATGGCGAAGCCGGCGGGCGACACCGCCCCGGGGAACTGGTCGGCGGCGATGAAGTTCTTCATCCGCACCTCGGCGGGGTCCATCCCGATCTCGCGGGAGTACGCGTCGACGATCCGCTCCAAGTAGTAGATCGCCTCCGGCCGCCCTGCCCCCCGATACGCATCGGTGGTCTGGGTGTGGGTGGTGACGCAGTCGAGCTTCAGCCGCGTCGGAAACCTGTACTGGCCGGACCCGACGAACACGCCGAGGAACGGAATCGCCACGGTGAAGTTCTGGGAGTACGCCCCCATGTCGCAGATGGCGTCGAGCTCGTAGGCGAGTACCTCCCCGTCGCGGGTACCGGTGAGGGTGGCCGTCCCGATCCATCCCCGTCCCTGGATGGTGGACACCGCCGCCTCTCGGCGCGTCTCGGTGAATTTCACCGGCTTGCCGAGTTGCTTGGCCGCCCACGGCACCAAGATCTCGTCGGGGTAGACGTTCAGCTTGGCGCCGAAACCGCCCCCGACCTCGGGCGCGATGGCGTGGATGTTGTTGTACGCGATCCCGAGCACCTTGCCGACGGCGCCCGCCACCCCCGAGATCATCTGCGAAGACGACCACAGGGTCATCTCGCCATACCCGCTGTTCCATTCCGCCGCCACCGACCGGGGCTCGATGGCGGTCGGGAGCAGGCGCTGGTTGTTCATCTCGATCGACACCACCACCGTGTCGTCGCGCTCCTTGGCGGCCGCGATGTCATCGACCAGTGAAGACTGCGCCGCCTCGTCGGCGCCGAACGGGGTCGTCCACGTGACGAGGATGTTCGAGTCGAGGGCGTCGTGCACCTTGCCGGAGTCCGACGCCGCCTCCTTGAGATCGATGATGGGCTGCAGCGTCTCGTAGTCGACGAACACCGCATCGGCCGCGTCCTGGGCCTGGGCGCGGGTGGCGGCGACGACCATCGCCACTGCCTCGCCCATGTGCTTCACGACCGCGTCCGCCAGCAGCGGTCGCACCTGACCAACCGGCACCTGCGCCGGCAGCGGGCCGAGATGGCGGACGTCGTCGGCGGTGTACACGGCCTTCACCCCCGGCATCTCCCGTGCCTCGGCGACGTCGATGGACGTGATGCGGGCGTGGGCGTAAGGACTCCGCACGAAGGCGGCATGCAGCATCCCCGTGCGCTTCACGTCGTCGACGTACAGGCCCGTCCCCGTGACGAGAGCCGGATCCTCGCGTCGGCGGACCACACCTCCCAGTGCACTCGTGGTGCTCATGCCGTGACCTCCCATTCCGCCGGTGCCGGGGTCTCCCCGCGCATCTTGGCGGCGGCGTACTCGATGGCCTTGACGATGTTGTGATAGCCGGTGCAACGGCAGAGATTCCCCTCGATGCCGTGGCGGATCTCGTCCTCGCTTGGACTGTCGTTCTCGGCGAGCAGTCCGGCGGCCGACATGATCATGCCTGGAGTGCAGTAGCCGCACTGCAAGCCATGCCGCTCCCAGAATCCCTCTTGGATCGGGTGCATCTCATCGCCGCTGGCGAGCCCTTCGATCGTCGTGACGGTGGCACCTTCGGACTGGACCGCGAGCACGGTGCACGACTTGATCGCCTTGCCGTCGATCAGCACGGTGCACGCCCCGCAGTAGGAAGTCTCACATCCGACGTGGGTGCCGGTCAGGTCGAGATTCTCCCGGATGAAGTGAACGAGAAGGGTCCTCGGCTCCACGTCCGCCGAGACCGCTTCCCCGTTGACGGTAAGTGACACCTGCAAGAGACCTCTCCTCCTTGCGACTGAGGTCGAACCTACCGCAAGGCGGGAGCAGACGGAGCCCCGGACGAGGACTTTTCCACCAGGCTGCGCGCCGGCACCCGGCGTGGCGACATACGCGCCGCGGTCGCCGCATAGACTCCGCGTGGTGGACCGATCGGACGCGGATCTCCTTGCGGCCGCAGCGGATGGGGACGGAGAGGCGTACGGCGCCTTCTTCCGTCGACACACCCGTGCTGTGACCTCATATGCGGTCCGCCGTTGTGACAATCCCGAGGACGTCGCCGACCTGGTCGCAGACACCTTCATGATCGCCCTCCAGGCCTCTGGCCGCTACGTCCCCGAGAGCGACACCGCCCTCCCCTGGCTATATGGCATCGCCCGCCGGGTGCTGGCACGCCAGCGCAGACGCAAGGCCGGGTTCGCCCGCCTGCTGGTGAAGAGCACCCACAGCGAGGTGCGCTTCAACGGCATCGAGGAGGACGCCATCGCCCGGTCGATCGACGCCTCCCGCACCGCGCCGGCGCTCAGCGATGCCCTGGGCGAACTCTCGCAAGGCGAGCGGGAAGTGCTCGAACTGGTGGCGTTCGACGGTCTCACACCGAGCGAAGCGGCAGTGGTGCTCGAGCTCACCCCCAACGCTGCCCGCCTCAAACTCAGCCGCGCCCGGCGCCACATGCGCGGGCTGCTGGGATCGGAGCTGCCTGCCTTTCTCGAGACGGGACCCGGCCATGTCACGTGACGCACCCGCCACGCCCGCGTTCACGACCGCGCTCGAGCGTCGACTGAGAGCGGAAGCCGCGCGGCGACAGAGCCGTCGTCGCCCGTTCTCGGTGGGAGCGCTCGGCCGACTCCGGCGGGTCTCGGCCACCGCCGGCCAGGTCGGAGTGGCGGTGGCCCTCTCGTCGACGCTGCTGTTGCTCTCGCCCTCCAGTCTGCAGCGGGACGTGGACCTGCCAGCCGTACCCGAACCCCCGAGGCACGGCTACCTGACGCAATACGGTGCGCCGGTCGGCACCGACGCCACCATCTCGATGGCTCGTGAAGCCGGCTTCGAGGTCGAGGTCATCCGCACCTTCGTCGCCGACCGGGCCGCCCATGGCGACATCGTGGCGATGCGCCATCTCGCCCATCCCGTATCTGGTGTCCCGGTCAACGAACCAGTGCGCGGCCTGCTGCTCGTCGTCATCGGCCTCACCGTGGGCGATGCCGGCAACACCGCGGACTGACTCACCGTCCCCCGGCCAAGTTCTCCGTCCCGCGCGACGACCCCATGACACATGCCCCCGCGTCGCGCGCATAGAACTCCCGACGGGCCGCGTGCGGCTCGGCGCGAGAGAAGGAGAACAATCGAATGCCAACCACCACCACCCGGTGGGTGGCGGGACTGGTCGTGACCGGCCTGGTCCTCGCTGCGTGCTCTTCGGGTGTGGTCGACGAAGCGACGACGACCACATCGGCAGGAGACGGCACCACCGCCACCACCACCTCGGACACGGGCGCCTCGAATGGGGACACGGCAGGCTTCGACCTCGACATCGCCATCTTCGAGGACCTCACCACCGACAACTACTGGGCCTACCTCGATCCCGAGAGCTCGGTGTGGAACGCATACGTGCTCGGTGCCCAGGTGCCGACCCTGTTCCAGTATGCGGCGCCCACCAACCAACTCGTCCCACTGCTGGCGGAGGGACTTCCGGCCGATCCGGTCCAAGAAGGAGACACCTGGACCATCACCCAGCCGATGCGCCCCGGGCTGGTCTGGTCAGACGGTGAGCCGATCACGGCTCACGACATGGTCTTCACGTTCCAGGCGGTGCGCGACCTCGGCCTCGGCGGCAACTGGCTGCTGGCGTATCCGCTGGCAGGAGAAGGCAGACTCGGACTGCTGGATGTCGAAGCGGTCGACGACCTGACCGTGAAGCTCGTGTTCAACGACCGTCCCGGGTTGAGCCGCTGGCAGTTCGGCGTCGGCCTGGGCGCTGTCATGCCCGAGCACTTCTGGGGGGAGGCCGTCGCGGCGGCTTCGACCCCTGAGGACCTGTACGCGGCTTCCGGGGTGGGGGCTCCCGGCATGTGGGCCTACGATTTCGCCGAGCGGGAGCCCGGCGCGTTTGCCCGCAACACCGCCAACCCCAACTACCCGTTCCAGGGATCCACCACCAGGCTGTACGACGACGGCACCTACGAGTTCGTCTCGGCTGCCGCCGGAGTCGACGAGCGCTACTACGGGGAAGCGGGAGGCACCCTCACCCACGAATACACCGAGGGCCCGTACGCGGCCGAAGTGACCTACTCGGTCTACTCCTCCCAAGACGCAGCCGTGCTGGCGCTGACCAGCGGCGAAGTGGACTTCATGCTCACCTCACTCGGCCTGCAACGGGGGCTGATGCAGCTGATCTTCGCCGAGCCTGACCTCGACGTCGTCGTGAACCCCAGCAACGGCTATCGCTACCTCGCATTCAACACACGCAAGTTCCCCATGTCGGAAAAGGCCTTCCGCCAAGCGGTCGCCTGCCTGATCGACAAGGACTTCATGGCGAACACGGTGCTCGGAGGAGCCGCCATCGCCGTGTGGAGCCAAGTGCCGGAAGGCAACGCCTTCTGGTACAACCCCGACGCCCCGCGTTGGTGCGAGGGGCTCACTCAGGAAGAGCGGCTCAACACCGCCATCGAAGTACTGAGGGAGGCGGGGTGGACGTGGGAGACCGAGCCCGTGTGGGATCCGGACAACCTCGACGCCATCCCCCGCGGCTCCGGCCTGCGCGGGCCCGATGGCCAGGAGGTGCAGCCGCTCACGCTGCTCGCCCCCGGACCCGGCTACGACCCCCTGCGCGCCACGTACGCCCTGTTCGTGGAGGACTGGGCGCAGGACCTGGGGGTGCCCGTCACGGCCAACCCGACCGGCTTCAACGTCATCGTCGACGAGGTGTTCAACAGCGATCCGCAGTTCGACATGTACATCCTCGGGTGGACACTGACACCCTTCCCGGACCACGTGCCGGAATTCTTCGAGACGGCGGGTGACTCCGCGCTCGGCGGGAACAACACCCCGGGATACAGCAACCCGGAGTTCGACGCCCTCGCCGAACAGTTCCGGTCCGCCACCGACGTCGACGACGCACGGGGACTGATCAGGGAGATGGACGCCATCCTCGCCGAGGACCTTCCCTACGTGGTGCTCTTCACCACCCCGATCATCGAGCCGTACCGCACGAACCTCATCTTCCCGTTCGAGGCGGCGCTCGACGGCATACAGAACCTGCTCGGGCTCCCGTCGTTCGTGCGATTGTCCGACTGAACGAGTTTCGGCCGGCCGAAGCCATCGGTCGCGCCGGAAACCTGCCGCAAGGACTTCGTCCGTGCGGTCCTCCACACAAGGCGGGGGGCGACAAAGCCCCCCGCCCTCCCTTTGGTGCTGTGCAGGGGGCGCGAGCCCCCCGGCACCCCCCAGCGCTCGACCTGTGACTGTGCAGGGGGCGCGAGCCCCCCGGCACCCCCCAGCGCTCGACCTGTGACTTTGCCTGGCGCGGGTGCATTCTTTTGTCCCCCCTCGACCGAGCGCAGCGAGGGAGTTTGGGGGGACCGCCCGGGGCTTTGCCCGGGCGAGGGGGGCGGCGAGCGTCAGCGAGCCCCGTCGGTCCACGGTGGGACATCTCCCCCCTCCCCGGCCTGCGGCCGGTACTCCCCCCTACGGGGGGAGAAAATCATCAGGCCGGTAGTCCCCCCTGTGCGGGGGGAGAGAATTCTCGGGCGTCAGCTGCGGACGAGCCTCGACACCGTCTCGATGTGCGGGGTCTGGGGGAACTGGTCGACCGGCTGGACCCACTCGAGGGTGTAGCCCGCCTCGACCAGCGTCCGGGCGTCGCGGGCGAAGGTGGCGGCATCGCACGAGACCGACACGATCACGGGCGGACCGACCGTCACCAGCGCAGCCAGGGTCTCCGGATCGAGACCGGTGCGGGGAGGATCCACGATCACCACCTGCGGCGGCGATTCCAGCCTTCTGAGGCCGGCGGCCGCGGGCATGGCGAACACCCTCGCCTCGGGGGCGTTGCGCCGGAGGTCGGAAACGGCGGTCCGGCTCGATTCGATGGCCACGACCGACTCGAACTCTGCGCCCACGGTCCCGGCGAAGAGCCCCCCACCCGCGAACACGTCGGCCAGCGCGCCCTCCGCGGTGCCCACCGCCTCCGCCGCGAGCCGCACCAGAGCCTCGGCGCCGTCGGTGTTGGGTTGGAAGAACGCCCGCCCTGAGATCTGGAAGCGGATGCCGGCGACGATCTCGGTGATCACCGCCTCGCCCGGCGCGGCATGTCCGTCGCCGATTATCACCGCCTCACCCGTCCTCACTCCGGCACGCAAGGTGAGCTCGCCGCGAGTGGGCCGGCCCTTGACCTCGTCGAGCAGTGCCGCGACGGCGGGGGCGGCCAGCAGACACTCCTCGAGCACGACCACCTCGTGGGTGCCGGCGACGTGCAGCCCCGGTCCCATCGGGGACGGGTGGAGGTCGAGGCGGTTGCGATATCCGTAGTCGGGTCCCGGTGCGACGATCTCGCGGACGGCGACGTCGTCGAACCGGCCTATGCGGGCCAGCGCGGCCACGACGGCGTCCTCTTTCCACATCGACTGTCGCCCACGATCGACCATCTGCCAGCTGCAGCCTCCGCACTCGGCTGCGTGCCGGCATGGCATCGCGATCCGGTCGGGTGACGGCGCGACGATCGCCGACAGCCGCCCCCGGGCAAACCGCTTCTTGTCGACGGTCAGCTCGACTTCGACGACGTCGCCGGGAATGCCTCCGGGGACGAACACGGCCTTGCCGTCGTGCCGCCCGATCCCCTCGCCCCCCGTGCTGACGGCGTCGATCTCGAGGTGAATCACGAAGTGAGCGCCGCGAGCAGCATCAGTTGGAGTTCGGCCAGGGTGTCCAACACGACCGCGTCCGTGTGCTCGAGCATCCCGTAGTCGTCCTCGACTTCGACGCCGAGACGCGCTGCGACGGCGAGGCGGATCTCGACGAGCACGCGCAGGAATGCTTCCGCCTCCGCCCTGCTCGCCACCACGCCCTCGACCGCATCCTCGAGAAGCGTGGCGAACGCGGAGCGGTCGGCGGCGCGGGACGAGTCCAACTCTGATCCCATCCAGCGCCAGTACTCGTCGTTGGCTCCGTCATCATCGAGATACACCGGCACCTTGAAGCGGGCGCCAGCCGGGTCCACGTCCGAGTTGCCGACGAGATCGAGTGCCTGAGGGACATCGGCGAGGAAGTCGACCAGCCCCGCCGGAAGGGTGATGCGGATCCCGTCGCGCTCGGAGACGAAGAGTTCCGTCATTTCTCGAGCGTCGCCCACAGGCCGTGACGATGGAGCCGGTAGCAATCCATCTCGGCTTGCTCGCGGGGACCGTCGTTGACGATCGCCCTCCCCTCGTGATGGATCTGTGACGTCAGCCTCTCGGCCTTGTCCTTGGAGTGTCCGAACAGCTCCATCAGCACCCAGATCACGTAGTCGAACAGGTTCACGGGATCGTTCCACACGACGACCTTCCACGTGAGATCGGTGTCGGTGCCCTCGTCCGTCCCGGGCGTCACGACGGGTGCATGCGGCAGCGCCATCGTCGTTTCCTTCATGCTCCGGATGCTAGGCGGGGCGCGCTCCGGCCTCCGAGCCGGCGCCTGTTCGAGCCCGCCACAGATCACTCTTTTGCAGCACTTGACGTTGTTCTATGATCTACTACAAGCATCAGCGAATCAGGAGGAGGAATCCGTGTCAACATCCGCCGAGCATCCCGATCTCGTCGAACTCGATCGTCACATCCGCAGCCAACTCGATCGAGTGCTGCGCGCCGAGCAGGAAGCGGCCGAACTCATCGTGCGTAGGGCGGCCACCATCCGCGACCGCATGATCGATCTCGAGGAGGCAGCGGAGACGGTGGCCGTGGTGCATGCGCTGGGCGAGACCGTGGGAGTCATCGACGCGGTCGGAGCCGATCACATCGAGCTGCTGACGGCATCCGGATCCCTGATCATCCCCTTCCTGTGGCTGCGCGTGGTGCGGCTGCTGTGAGACCGGCGATTGCCACTGTGATCGGACCGGGATGGGAGCCGCGGCTCGTCGAGCACGCCCGCAGTTCGGGTCTCGCCCGCCTGGTCGGTAGGTGCAGCGACCCTGCCGGTCTGGCCACTGTCGCCCTGCGAGCCGATGCCGTCTTCATCGGATCCGACGTCCCCTGGCTGCCCGACACAGACCTCCGCCCTCTGGCCGACAGCACGTGTCTCATCGGTGTTGCCAGCGACCCTCCCGGCGCACGGCTGCTGGGAGTCATGGGAGTGCACCAAGTCATCAGCGCGACGACCCCTCCCGGCGGGATGCTGGCCCTGGCGTTGTCGGAGACGGACCGTGGGCGCGGCAGGCTGATCGAGGTCACCGGGGCACGGGGTGCGCCGGGCCGGTTACAGCCTCGTAGCGACCGGCAATGACCCGCAGCGAACC
>CAZCRP010000013.1:0-23263 GCA_964501055.1 uncultured Acidimicrobiaceae bacterium | reverse complement strand
CCTGTCGTCCGACTCGATGTCGCGGACGACGAGGGCGAAGCCGGCGAAGCGCACGGCCCGGCGGACGCACGGAGCGGCCTCGTCGCACAGGTGGCATCCGGGGCGCACAAAAAACTCTGCCGAGAATCGATTCAAGGTTGCCTACGCACAGACCGATCTACAATGGCACGGGGCAGGTCAAACTGCCCCCGCGAAGGCAGAACGGGTTCTACCAGTTCATGCCCAGGGCACGTTCAAGACCCTAGGTGTGATCGGATAGCCTCCCAGCCCGCCCCACGGTGGAACCTTTGCCTTCGTTGGACGAAGCCTCCCTTGCCCCGGGAGGCTTCGTCATTTTCCGGGATGACATCTGGGTCACGGTCGTCACCCCCAACGATCGGGGCTAGCTTGCGGACATGCGTCCTGCCACCGCCATCGTCATCGCCGTCCTGCTGTTCGTGCTGCTGGTCGTGGGTGGCTTTCAGCTGTACGCCATCCTCAACTCCGCAGCGTGACCTTCTGACCCTCCGAGAGGCGCAGCACCTCGGCGGCACTGCCACCACGGACCGCGAAGGCGATCAGGCCTGAGCCGTCGACGTGCAGGAGCAACTCTCCCTCGTCCACCTCGCCGTAGGTACTGACCCATGGCACCTCGTACTCGGAGGCACCGACCTGCAGGGTGACGGTGGCCGCGTCGGTGATCCCCGCCAGCACGAGCTCCTCGGGTGAGACATTCGTCTGGGTGTTGCCGAATCGGTCCACCCACCAGGCCATACCCGTAACCGTCCCAGGCCCGACTTCGGGCAGGGGAAGCAGCAGCGGGGTGACTTCGTCCGGTGCGAGATCGGGCCCACAGTCCTCGAGCGTCGCCTCACCGGAGGCGAGTAGCGCCGCCGCCGGACCGAAGACGTCGCGGCCGTGGAACGTCTCACCCGCCGAGGGGATCCTCAGCTCGGGGTTCTCGATCGCGACGATTCGATCGGCGCCGCCGACCATCGCCACGGCCGGGCTCAGCAGGCCATTGTCGGGGCCGACGAAGATGCCGGAGGGGGTGCGCGCGGCCAGCGCCCGCCGGGCGGTCCCCACTCCCGGATCGACCACCGCCAGGACCACTCCGTCCGGCAGGTATTGGATGGCGCGCGTGAGCGCCAGGGCACCGGCACGAACGTCTCCTCGGCGGATCGAGTGGGTGATGTCGAGCACCCTGACGTGCGGGGACAGCTTGGCGACGACACCGTGCACCACTCCCACGAACTCGTCGTCGCGGCCGAAGTCGGAGAGGAAACTGATGAACTGGGTCACGACCGGTGAGCTTACGACCGCAGGGGGGGCACCCTGCTCGACGGTACGATCGAGTGATGTCCGCACCGTCCACCCACGACGCGATCAGTCGCGCCGCCAACGCCCGGTCCGTCGTCCTCATCGGGGGCATGGACACCGGCAAGTCGACCACGGCGGTGGCGATCACCCGCGGCGCGCTCGCCCGCGGCCGTTCGGTGGCATTGATCGACGCAGACATAGGAAATTCGACGATCGGACCACCGGCCTGCGTGGGACTCAAGATCATGCGTTCCGAGTCCGACCTGGAGGAGCGACACGTCGCCGACCGTCTCCACTTCGTCGGAGGCATCTCGCCCGACCGCCTGGTGCTGCAGCACGTGATCGCCACCACGGCGCTGGCCCAGGCGGGAGCAGTCGCCGCGGACCTCGTGATCGTCGACACCACCGGCTCGGTTTCGGGTGTCGTCGGCCAGACGCTCAAGTACCACAAGGTGGAGTTGATCCGGCCCGATCTCGTGCTGGCGCTGCAGCGGGGTGGCGAGCTGGAACCGGTGGTGGGGATGCTGCGACGGTTCTTCGCCGTCGAGGTGATCACACTCCCCGCCGACCCCGACGTCCAACCGAGCGCGCCCGACGTCCGGGCCCTCGCCCGGACGCGGGCTTTCGCAGACGCCTTCGCAGAACCGCTCGACCGCTGGAGGGTGCGGGAGACCGTGTTCGCCCCGACGCTCCCCATGGGCCTCGACCTCAATCGACTCGACGGCGTCCTCGTCGGTGTGCAGGATGGCTCTGGTGGTTGCCTCGGGCTCGGCCGCCTCGAGTACCACGACGAGGTGCTGCGGGTCGTCACGAATGCGGGGGAAGGGATGCAAGGGCTGCGGCTCGGTTCCTTGCGACTCGATCTGGACACCCTCGACCTGTCTTCGGTGAACCTCCGCGAGCTCATCTTCGGGATCTGACCACCTCACCAGACCCCGAGATTTCGAGACCGCCTCCCGGTAATTCACAGTGAGTGGTCAAGTCATCACTCTGGGTGGCCGATGCTCTCAGTATGGCTCTACGGCGGTTCACGGCTCTCGTGCTGGGGCTTCTCGTGTTCTCGGGAAGTGCCGCCATCGCGTACGCCTCGCCGTCCGAGGAGGCGGAGTTCGTGTCACTGATCAACCAGAGCCGCTCGGCGGCAGGGCTCGCTCCGCTCACCGTCCACAACGACCTCGTCATCGGGGCCCGCAAGCACACCGCGGCGATGATTCCGACCGGGACGATCTTCCACTCCACCTCTGCCGAACTGTCCTCCGTGACGACCGGTTGGGCAGTGCTCGGCGAGAACGTCGGCAAGGGCCCGAACCCGGCGGTACTCCATCGCGCGTTCATGGAGTCGCCGTCGCACAAAGCCAACATCCTCGGAGACTTCGACCGGGTGGGGGCGGGCGTCGGTCACGACGCCGAAGGCCGGGTGTACGTCACCGTGATCTTCATGCGATCGGCCTCCGCCCCGGCTCCTACCACCACCACGACCGCCCCGGCGACCACCACCACGACCGCCCCGCCCGCCCCCGCCGTGACGACCACCACTTCGACCACCGTTCCTTCGGTCGAGGCAACGGCGCCGCGTCGTCCCTCCGCCCCCGCAGTGGAGCGGGAAGACGCGTCACCCCGGACGCTGGGGTTCGAACTCGTACCGGATCGCTGGGTCGAAGGGACCTACTGCATCGTCGTCCGCTCCGACGGCGCCATCTGCGTCGACTGATCTCGGTCGCTCGATCTCACACACTGCGGCCGCGACGCCCGGACCGAGCGATCGGTCGTACCGCACTTCCCCGAACGGTCCGGTCGGGCCCCGTCCGGGCGTCGTGAAGGCGGACCGTATGGCAACGAGGAACCCGACACAATGGGTCCGTCCGAACCGCCGGCCGCAGGCGGCTGGGCGTGTGCGCTAGCGCTGGTCACCTGGGTCGGGGCGGCGGTGGAAGCGGACGTACAGCGGGAAGGTGCGCTCGATGAGGTCGTAGCACTCGCCCAGCAGCGCATCGAGGGTGGCAGGATCGACGGATTCGTTGGCGATCCTCCCCCGCACCACCGCCCCGCCCTCCTCGTCGAGGGCGAAGTGGCACCGCCACGATTCCCTGTTCCGGATGAGAAGGAGGCGATACAACTCCTCTGCCCGCTGCTCGGGCACCGGTCCGAGATAGGCCTCCAGCCGCACCGTGCGCTGACCGGCGTCCCACCACACCGTGGTGGCGTCGCGCACCGACTGGGTCATCCGTACCGCGAAACGGCCGTCGACGACCTCGGAGTAGACCACCGCGGACTCGGGATCGTCCACCCAGCGGCGGATCACCGACTCGAGGACTTCACGCCTTCCCGACACGGTCACTCACCCCGGCATACAACTCGAGGAACCGATCGGCGGTGGCGTCCCACGAGAAGCGCTTCGACCACTCCAGCGCCCCGTCACGAAGCCGGTCGGAGAGGACGGCATCGGTGAGGATCGAGAGCGCCGCGGCGGCGTGGTCGGCCGGATCCCATCCGTCGACCAAGAGACCAGACATCCGGTCGCACACGACATGCTCCAGCCCGCCGGCGCGGGCGGCCACGACCGGCAGGCCGCAGCTCTGCGCCTCAGCCGCCACCAACCCGAACGACTCCGATCGGGACGGGAGCAGCAGCAGGTCCGCCGCCCGATAGTGATCGGCCAGGTCGTCGTGGGGAACCGGATCGCGAAACTCGACGCCTCCGATCGTCGCCGCCCGCTGGCGCAGTCTCGCAAGCTCCTCGGCGCCCTGCTCACCGCTCGGTCCTCCGACGATGACGAGCGAGGCCCCTGGGATGTGCTCCTTGACGAGTTCGAATGCACCGAGCGCCACATCGACGCCCTTGAGCGGTTGGATACGGCCGGCGTACAGCAAGACGGGCGGATCACCGAAGCCGACCCTGGCTCGGGCCGCCTCCCGGTCCCCGGGCGAGAACACGTCGTGATCGACCCCCGGCGGGGAAGTGCAGAGGCGCCCGGGGTCCGCCCCGTAGTGCTCGAGGAGGTCGCGCGCCTCGCGCGGCGTCGACGCCACGACGCAGTCGGAGTTGTCGATCACCTCCGCTTCGGCCGCGATCCGCAGCAGGCTCTCGGGTGCTTCGTCGTCGCGCTTGTGGAGGTCCTTGACGCGGCCGAGGGTGTGGAAGCTGTTGGCGAGCGGAATCCCATGACGGCGCTTGATGAGCAGACCGGCCCAACCGCTGAGCCAGTAGTGACTGTGGATGATGTCGGGCATCAAACCACCGAGCCGTGCCATCACAGCTTCGGCGAACTCGGTGACGAAGATCGCCATCGGCCGCACGGCCATCGGCGCGACCGGTCCGGCTTCGACGTGGAAGACGCGATACCCCGACAGGAGTTCGACCATCTCCGGCTGGTCGGCCGACGTCCGGCGCGTGAAGACGTCCACTTCGACGCCGCGCCCGTTCATCGTGCGGGCAAGGCCGTCGATGTACACGTTCATTCCCCCCGCATCGCCGGTTCCGGGCTGCAGCAGGGGAGACGTGTGCATCGAGAGGTAGGCGACCCGGGAGATCATCGCTGCGCCACCACTTCGTACAGCCGCCGTGCCTCGGCTCCCAGGCGGAACTTGTACACCTCGTCACCCTTCAGAAAGTCGAACCGCCCCAGCCCCTCGGCACAGGCCTGCTCGATCATCGAACCGATGATCGCCATGCCGGGCGAGGCATCACGCAACTCGGTGTCGTAGGCGCTGTTGTAGAGGTACACGCCATCGGGTTCGACGTACGAGAACAGACACGCCGTCGCCCGCTCCTCGTCACCCGCCCGCAGCAGATCGACCCGCCAACCCTCCTGGCCGGCCAGCGTGCGGAAGAACGCCTCCCGTGCGGGAGTCATGAAGCCTGCCTTGTCACCTTCGGATTGCCGGTGAAGCCGGAAGAACTCCTCCAACGCCCAACCGTCGCCGCGATGCACCTCGTGGACGAGTTCACCGACTTCCTCTTCGTAGCGGCGGCGCTTGCGGCGCACCTCGTGGCGCTGCTTCTTCCCGATCGCGGCCAGATAGGCGTCGTACCCGCCGGAGATGTCGACCACGGCGGTCACGGCGTGTTCGGTAGCCGAGGACGCCAACCCCGTGGCGGAAAACGCATCGACCAACTCCTCCGCCACCTCGCCCGGCAGCGAGTCGAAGCGGAAGCGGGTGTCGGCCGGCGCGGTCTCGACGAGCAGTGCCACTGCCGACTTGACCTCTGCGCCCAACGGACAGTGGTAGTCGGTCAGGTCCCCGTCGCCGGCGAGGCTCGTCTCCCGGTCGCCTTCGACGACGACGAGCGCCGCCGAGTCGTCGCCGATCGTCGTGGGGGTGTCGCCGGTGAGACTGGTGACAGCGGCGAGGAACGGACGGCGGGCGAAGGGGCCCGTGCCTGCTGCCCGGGGTTCGAGGCGGTCGATGGTCTGGGGGATTCCTGGGTGGCGTTTCATGAGAATTCGAGTCGGAACGCAGGACGGACCGTACCGACAACCCTTCCTCCGCCACGAACCCGCCGCTCGAGGCGAGTCCGCAACCGTGATCGGTCGTCGATCCATCCGAGCTGACGGAGGGCTTCCCCGATGGCGACGGCCACGGCTCGCTCCGAGCCGTCCCAACATCGGACGACGAGGACTCCGCGGCCTCGGACCGCCACGGCGAGCAGACCCTCTGCGCCCCGCTTGGCGATGGCATCGAGACCAACCCCCAGTTCGGCATCGACATTCCCGACCCCTGACACCAGTGCCGGATAGCGGTGCATCGCCGTCCAGACCCTGTCGTGGCGGGGCCGAAAGAGGGCGGTGAACCCGAGTGCGAGGCTGACTGCCGAGACCCGGAAAACGGGCGCCCCGCAGCCGTCGACGCCCACTCGGTCGTCGACCAGCGCGCCGACGTCGCGCATCGATTGCAGCTGTCTGTGTTGCAGCGGATGGTCGGGTTCGAGGTAGCCGTCCGTCTCCCACCCCTGGGCGACGCAGGCGCGCAGCATGGCGGCGTGCTTGCCCGAGCAGTTGTGGAAGATGGGGGATCTCTCGACCTCGCCGCGGGCCGCCCACAGCAGGTCGGCACCGCGCCCCAAAGGGCGGCTCGGAGGACATTGGAGGTCGCTCTCGTCCAAACCGCCGTCGGCGAGGATGCGGCGCACGATCGCCACGTGGACCGGAGTCCCGTCATGCGACGCACACGCGACCGCCAGGTGCTCGGGGACGAGGTCGGCGCCGAGCTCCACTGAGACGGCTGCCTGGAACGGCTTGGCAGCGGAGCGCACGTAGAAGCGACGGTCGACGTCACCGTGGCGGGCGATGACCCGACCGGCCGCATCGACGGCGGCCACACAACCCCGGTGGAACGACTCGTCGAGCCCCGAGCGCTCGACAACGGCCAGCATGGCGGTCAGGACGGAACCGACTCCGAGGTACCGCTTCGGTAACGCTCGGCGATCTGGGCGGAGAGCAGGTCGGCCACCTGCTGCACACGCTGACGCTTACCGGAGATCTCGCGCTCGATCGCCTCGACCGTGGCGAGAGCCTCGACCAACCCGGCGTCGTCGACGGTGTCGAGGTTGGCGAGCACGTCGTCTCCGAGCACGGCATCGACTTCGCGCCGGCCGGTCTCCGGCAGCGGCGGCAGATCGGTGTCCAAGATCGTCCGCCGCGGGTCGTGGCCTGCCCCCCGAGAGGGATCCGAGAGGATCTCGGCGAGCGACTCGATCAGGCTGCGGGACTCCTCCCCGGAACGACGACGGCGTTCGAACCGGAGGAGATCCATCCTGCCGTGCAAGAGGCGGCGGTAGTACGAGAGCTCGTTCTCGACGTCCACCGCCAGTTGGCGGCGGGAGCGGAGTTCGTCGAGCTCGATCTGGGCCAGGTCGTCCACGAACTCCTGGTCGAGGACCTGGTCGATTCTTCGGCGTGCCTGCATGACCATCAGGTTACCGGCAGGCCGCGGCCACGGTGGGATACGGATTCACGGCTCTCCCTCCCCGCCCCCCGGGGTGGATCTCGAAATGGAGGTGGGGCGATCCGCCGCGGGCGTTGCCGGTGTCGCCATTGAACCCGATGACGTCCCCGGCCGACACCCGCTGACCGGACGAGACGTTGAAACCGTTGAGATGGGCGTAGTAGTAGCCATAGCCGTCGTCGCCGACCAGCCAGATGGTCTTGCCGCCGAGCCCACTGTTCCCGAGGGAGACGCTGCCGCTGGCGACCGCCACAACGGGGGCGTCCCACCGATTGAACATGTCGACCCCCTTGTGGGACCGACCTCCCGACCTGGGGAACCCCCAGGAGTCGATGAAGGAGGACCCTGGCATCGGGCAGCGGAATCCCTGAATGGCGCCAACACCGGCGCCGGATCCGCGCTGGCGGGCGAGTTCGGCGGCGCGCGCCCGTGCCAGGGCCGCATTGCGCTGCGCGGTGAGCTGGCGACATCGTCCGCTCAGCTGGGAGTAGGCGGCCTGCGCCTCCTCGGCGAGGGTGCCGAGCTGGGCGGATACGGCCGCCTGTTCGGCTTCGACGACCTGCAGCTCGGCGTCGAGCGAGGCGAGGTCGCGCCGGAAGCGCTCGAGATCGGCGCGGGCTGCCAGCATGTCGTCGAGCGAGCCCGTCTCGCGCCGGCTGGCAGCGGCGAGAAACTCCGACCCGGTGATCAGATCGTCCAGTGACGAGGCGAACAGCACCAGCTCCGAGCCGGAACCACCCTGCATGTACATCTCGACGGCCAGCTCCTGCAGCCGCTGTTCGATGCTTTCGATCTCGGCCTGGCGCCGGTCGACGACGGTGGCCAGGCGGTCGCGCTCGTAGCGGATTCCCTCGATCTCCTGCAGCGTGCGCTCCCACGCCATGGCTGCCTCCTCGAACGCAGTCTGACGCTCGAGATAGGTCGCGTACGCCGCCGAGGAGTCGGCACACGCCGCGTCGACCTCGGCCTTCGTCACCGAGAGCGCGCTCGGCTGCGCGGTGGAACCGGTCAGCACCGCGATGAGAACGAACGAGAGCCCGCGGAGAAAACCCCGTGTGGACATCGGCGGGATGGTACCCGGGCAGACCCGACGGGCGAACCGGGCGCCTGCCGGCGCCGATTCGATCCATCCTCCCGGTGACTGTGGGTGGTGACGCCCGGACGGAGATCGACCAGCCGGCCAGGTCGACGGGTCGATCTCAGCCGGCGATGCGGAGGATCGGAAGGTAGAGCGCGCCCGCCAGGATCATCCCGTCCAGCACCGACAGCATCCCGGGTGGCCGCTCTATCAGCACCACTCGTCGCGTCCGTAGGAGCGAGCCGAGGCCGCGTCCGGCGACGAGACCGACCGCCACGACCAACCCGACGATCAGGAACGTCACGAGGTCGAGGTCCCAGATCGCGGCCGCCACCAGTGAGGTGATCACTGCCACCATCGAGGAGAGCGTGAACGGGTCGCCGATCGGGAAATGCTGCAGACGGTCGATGATCCCGGCGGTGAGGACGGTGGCCGCC
The DNA here is from genome assembly GCA_964501055.1 of uncultured Acidimicrobiaceae bacterium. Lineage (GTDB taxonomy): Bacteria > Actinomycetota > Acidimicrobiia > Spongiisociales > ZC4RG35 > DATHWB01. Next base: position 14,504 of record CAZCRP010000013.1, on the reverse strand, counting down.
ATGATCGCCAGGTAGACCCCGACGATGCGGGCGCGGGGTGAGCTTCCTGCCACGACGACGAGAGAACCGACGGTCATGCAGGCGACGAACGTCAGCAGTATCGACGGTCCGAGGGTCTGCACCATCCGCGAGCCGTCGCTCGCCACTCCCCATCCCAAGGGAAGGATGATTGCGGCACCCAACGCCACCCCCAGACCGGGGCTGCCGAGAGTCCACACCGCGACGACGGTGGCCAGGATCGCAACGAGGGACGGGATCAGCGGGAACTCGCGTCCTCGGGCCGTGAGCGTCTCGACCACGTCGACCACCCAGGCGGTCACCAATCCGACCACAGCCACCGGCCACCACACCGGATCCTCCGCCAGGTTGGCGAGCACGAGTGCCCCGACCACGATGGCCGGAATCGCCATGTCGGTCACCGAAGCCCTCGGTCGCACGTCGAGACCGGTCGCCCCACCCGACACCGGTGGGATGACGGCCACCTCGTCGCCAGGACCGACCGTTTCGCCCGCAGCAGCCTCCTCGCCGTTCAGCCACACCCTGGCGTTGGCGAGACTGGCAGCGAAGCCCTCCCCGAACTTGTCCGTGGCGGCTGCGAGGACGTCGCCCACCGTCGCCCCCTCGACCTCGACGGTGCCCGTGCCTGCGATGTCGCGCAGCCCGGCGAACAGTCGCAACCGTGCCATACGGCAACGGTAGTGGTTGGCGACCGCCGTTCGGCGCCCACACGACTGATCCCCGCCGACCCGGGACCCCGTGGCCGACCCGTGAGTCAGGGGGCCGACCGCCACCCGCGCCTGATGTCGGCATCGATGTCGGACGGGTCGACGTCTGCCGCCCGCAAAAGTCTCACCGCGGGGTCACGGCTCCCACCCACGACGAGCGCGGCGAGAAGATGGCTCGTGGTGATGCGTCGGTGCCGTTCGTCGACACAGATGCGCAGGGCCCGCTCCAGTGCGTGCTTGGCACCGCGGGTGAACGCCCGGTGGTCGCGACGGCGGACAGACCAGCGACTGCGCGGCGCCGGCACCTGGCGGGGCGACAGCTGCTCGGGATCGATGTCGATCCCGACCGAATGGAGCGCGCGGGAGTCGAGATGACGCAGGAGCGCCCGTAGAGCCTCCACGTCGACTCCGTGCCTCGTCAGCGTCTCGTCGACGGCGCTGACCCCGATGAGGAGGTGCTCGGTTCCGATCCGCGGATCACCTCTTCGCACGGCTGCCTCTTCGGCCGCGACCAGCACCGCCTCACGGACGTCACGTCCGAAGCGCTCGAACATCACGGCACCACCCGGCGATGCTTTTTGTGTGCAGCCTGTTTCGAGACGCCAAGAGCATCACCGATCTCCTCCCAGGTCCATCCACGCAAGCGGGCTCGTGCCACCTGGGCCGCTTCGAGTCGTTCTGCGACCTCCCGCAGAACCACCACCGCCCGCAGCCCGTCGCCCGGATCGTCGCTCTCGGCGGCCCGCACGGCGTCGCTCACTTCTGACCCTTCCAGGTTCGTCATCCAGGGTTGACACCGTAGCGAATTCGGAGACACGTCGTCAACCGCGGATGACTACGCCCGACCGGCAGCCGAGAGCTCCGCGTCCCGGTCGTAGGAGAACTCAGGCGGCGGGTTCGCCAGCTCCCACTCGGCGGCGGCCGAGATACCTTCCTCCAGATCGGCGACTTCCGCCCATCCCAGTTCCGAGCGGATCCGGCTCGAGTCGGCCACCAGATGCTGAGCAAAGTTCCCCTCCGCCCGGAGCGACTCCGGTGTTCGATCGGCGGGGACGGCCGCCACGTGACCCTCCCATCCCAGCACCTGGCCCACCCGCCGTGCCCACTCCGCCTCGGTGCCGGCGAAGGAGCCGACGTTGTAGATCCCTCCGCTCGCCGCCGGATGGAGACAGCCCAGGGCGATCGCGGCGGCGACGTCCTCCCGGTATGCCTTGCCGAACCGCCACCTCGCAATCGCGTCCGACATCACGATCACCGGCATGCCGTCGGTCATGCGCCGCACCAACGGATAGAGCCGCCGCTGGCGATCCTTTGGCCCGTACACCATGGGTAGCCGCAACACCACGCCGGCGGTCGACGCCGAGCCAAGCACGTGCCCTTCGACGTCCAGCTTGTCGTAGTCATACATGGGGTGGCCGGCCTCGAACCGCGCCCGGTGGGGGAATCGGATCCGGCGTAGCTCGGACTCCTCCGTGAAGGGCACCGGCTGCAGTTCGTCTTCGCGCCCGGTGAGCACGTCGAATCCCCGGTAGACATCGAGACTCGACACGGCCACCACCCTCCCCACTCCCGCCAGGAACGCGGCGGCCATGATCGCCGACGCATGCGCGGCGTGGAGGGGGGCCATGTCGAGAATGACGTCGGGACGGGTAGCGGCCACATGGTCGGCGACAGCCGACCGATCGGCATGGATGTGAACTGCCGCACCGAGTTCGTCTTCGGTTTCCCCCCGATGCAACACGACGACTTCCGCCCCCTCAGCCAGCAGGCGACGGACCACGGCCGGGCCGATGAAGTTCGTCCCCCCGACGACGAAGACCCTCGTCACCCGGTATCGCCCGCGAGGCGGGTCAGACGCTCACCCCACTCCTCGCCGACCTGCTCGGTCCAGCGACTCACCTCGTCGAGGCGCGCCGGCACCAGGTGGAACTCGACCGCCCTCCCGCGCCGCTGCCGGCTGACGAGGCCCGCTTCCTCGAGTTGAGCCAGGTGCTTGACGATCGCCTGGCGGGACACCGGGAGGACTCGGGCGAGGTCACTCGCCGAACCCGGTCCGTCGGCGCCGAGATGCTCCACCAGGCTGCGCCGCGTCGGGTCACCGAGCGCGTCGAAGACTGCTCCGCTCACCCCGCCACCGCCAGTACTCCGAACGGTCCCGGCTTCGACACGCCTGTCGCCTCGTACTGCTCGTGCTCCCACGCATGGAGTGTCTCCACGATCTCGACCTGTGTTCGATCTCCGTCCTCGACGAACGCGATCTCGACCGCAGTCCACCCTGGGTCGCCGTCACGGCTCCATTCCCAACAGATCCTGCTGAGCTCCTCGAGTGTCGTCACGTGCCCGACCCGTCCCCCGCAGGACACGGGCCCGCCGAGGCGCGGCTCGAGCGACGCATCCGGACCGAACCAGTGGGCGAACCCGTCGACGACGCGCTTCCAGGCCCCATTGGCGTCGGTGGGGAGCACTGCCGTCCGCTCGATCCTCGCCTGCTCCATCGGGTCTCCTTGGTCCGCTCGCTGAGTGCAACCTCCAGGTTGCACTTGTCCGCCGGGTCCACCATAGTGCAACTACAGAGTTGCAGGAGGTCGTTTTCGTGTCGGGTCCCGCCATCCCCAATGTCATCGAAGAGACCGGTCGTGGTGAGCGGTCGACCGACATCTTCTCGCGCCTGCTCGGTCGACGGGTCGTCTTCCTCGGCACCCCGATCGACGACGGCGTCGCGAACGTCGTCGTGGCCGAGCTGATCCATCTCGACGCCGACGACCCCGGCACTCCCATCCGCCTGTACATCAACTCCCCTGGCGGCGAGATGTCGTCGATGCTCGCGATCTACGACACGATGCAACACGTGAGCTCACCGGTGGAGACCGTGTGCATCGGGATGGCGGCGTCTGCGGCGGCCGTGATCCTCGCCGGGGGGGAGAAGGGGTCCCGCGGCGCGCTTCCCCATGCCAGGGTGATGATCCATCAACCGCATGTGCCACATGCCATGCAGGGACAGGCGGCTGACATCGCCATCCACGCCGCCGAGGTCGGCCGGTTGCGCCGGCAGATGTCGGAACTCCTCGCGGCGGACACCGGCCACACGGTCGAAGAAGTGATGCGTGACACCGAACGCGACCGGTGGCTGCCCGCCGAGGAGGCACTCGCCTACGGGCTCGTCGACGCCATCGTCTAGCCCTCCGAGGAGAGTTCCCGTCGTCGATCGCCCCGTATACCCTCGGAGCGGATGCCAGTCGAGACCCCCATCGTGGCGGTGGAAGTGCCGCTCGTCGGTGATCACCGCCGCAAGCATTGGGCAAAGGTGGTCCATCAGGTCGACCCCGCCAAGTCCTCGGGATGGGCGTTCGTCGGCGACTTCATCCACGACGGCGGCATCCAGGACGTGCCGGCCGGGAGCGTGCTGCTGCTGTACGGCGAGACCGGCTCGCGGGCCAACCCCCATCCAGAGGCGCGGGTCTACGTCGTCAATCCCGACGCCACCATCTCCTGTGAAGGGGAGGCTTCGGGTCGGGCCTGGGCGCGGACGATCCGGGACACCGTCGAACGCCTGCTCGACGGAGAGCGTCCCGCGCATCTGGAGTGGCAACAGGAACTGACCGTCTTCTCCGCAGAGGCGCTCGCCGAGGAGCTGGCCCGACGCGGCTGGACGGTCACCCCCCCGGAAGGAGCAACGTGAAGGCGATCCGGATCACGACCACCGGCGGACCGGAGGTATTGGAGTGGACCGACGTCCCCGACCCGGTGGCAGGTGCCGGCGAAGTGGTGGTCGAGGTCGCCGCCGTCGGACTCAACTTCATCGACACCTACCAACGCACCGGGCTCTACCCCATGGATCTGCCCTTCGTCCCGGGGCTGGAAGGGGCTGGCACGGTCGCCGAAGTGGGCGCGGGGGTGACGGGTGTCGCCCCGGGAGACCGGCTGGCATGGGCCGGCTCGATCGGTTCGTACGCCGAGCGGGTGGCGATCCCTGCCCACCGGGCGGTGGCGGTGCCGCCGGATGTGTCGCTCGACCTCGCCGCGGCCGTGATGTTGCAGGGCCTCACAGCCCACTACCTCGCCACCGACACGTTCCCGTTGGCGGCAGGCAGCAAATGCCTGATCCATGCCGGCGCCGGCGGCGTCGGCTCGTTGCTGATCCAGATGGCGAAGTTGCGTGGCGCCGAGGTGTTCACCACCGTCGGCGCCGACGACAAGGCCGAACTGGCACGGGCGGCCGGTGCCGACCACGTGATCCTGTATCGGGACGTCGATTTCGGCGACGAGGTGGAGCGCATCGCCGGCCCGCACGCCCTCGACGTCGTCTACGACGGCGTCGGCAAGGCGGTCTTCGACCGGTCGCTCGAACTCCTGGCCCGGCGCGGGATGCTCGTCCAGTTCGGGAACGCCTCCGGAGCGGTCGATCCCGTGGCGCCCCTGCGGCTGGCCCGCGGCGGATCACTCTTCCTGACCCGCCCCCTCCTGTCCGACTACACCGCCACCCGCGAGGAACTGGCCTCGCGCGCCGACGACGTCTTCGGATGGCTCGCCGCCGGCCAGCTCGACGTTCGCATCGGCGAGCGATTCCCGCTGGAGGACGCGGCGGACGCCCATCGGGCGCTCGAAGCTCGCCGCACCACCGGCAAGGTGTTACTGCACCCGCCATCCGGCTGACGGCACACTCTCGCTCGGAGGAGCGGGATGGGACTTTCGGCCCTGGCGCGTGCTCGCCCCGCCGACGGATAGTGCGTGTCGAGAGCCTGCGAGGTGCATCGGGAGCCGGATCGGATCCGGCTGAGATCCGACAAGAGGGTCGGGGACCGACATCACCCGAGACGGATGAAACCGTGGAGGGAATGGACTTTGCGGGCTCTCATCGTTCGCGCTGGTGGCGCGAACCTCGTCAGAGGCGGCCGAGCCGATCGAGCGCCTCGTCGAGCACCTCGTCCGACTTGCAGAAGGCGAACCGCACCAGCCGCGCTCCCTCGTCGGACGAGTGATAGAAGGCCGACGGGGGGATGGCCGCCACGCCGATCTCCGAGATGAGATGCCTGACGAAGGCGACATCGTCGCCAAGCCCGAACCCGGTGTGGTCGGCCAGCACGTAGTAGGCCCCTTCCGGGGAGCGCACCTCGAAGCCGACGTCCGCCAGCCCGCCCACCAGCCGGTCGCGCTTGGCGAGGTACATCTCCCGCAGGTCGGCGTAGTACGACTCCGGTGCCCGCAGCGCCGCCGCCGATCCGTGCTGCATCGGGTTGGGTGTGGTGAAGGTGAGGAACTGCTTGGCGGACCGGACGTTCGCCACCAGCGGCGGCGGGCCGATCGCCCAGCCGGTCTTCCAGCCCGTGAGCGAGAACGACTTGCCGATCGAAGACAGCGTCAGCGTCCGATCCCACATTGCGGGCAGCGTCGCCATCCTGAGGTGTGCGCGGTCGTAGGCCATCCGCTCGTACACCTCGTCGGTGACGACGATGGCGTCGAACTCGACCGCGAGGTCGGCGATGAGTCGCATCTCGTCGGCGGTGAACACCTTCCCAGTCGGATTGTGGGGGGTGTTGACGAGGACGGCGGCCGTGCGCGGCGAGAACGCCGCCCGCAGCTCCTCTGTGTCGATGGACCAGTCGGGACTGTGCAGTGTCACGTACCGGGGCACCGCCCCCGACAGCGCACACCCGACCGGATAGGCGTCGTAGGTGGGCTCGAAGAGCACCACTTCGTCACCTGGGTCGAAGGTGCCGATGAAGGTCGCCGACAGCGCCTCCGTGCAGCCGGACGTCACGGTCACCGACTCCGCCGGGTCGATGTCCAATCCGGTGTCGAGCTTCCACCGGTCGGCGACCGCCTGTCGCAACTGTGGGAGCCCGATATAAGGCGGGTACTGGTTGGATTCCTCGCCGATGGCCCGGATCGCCTCGTCCTTGGCGAACGCCGGTCCCTCCCAGGACGGATACCCCTGGCCGAGGTCGATCGCCTTGGCCTCGTGAGCGGCCGCCGTGATCTCAGAGAAGATGGAAACCCGAAACGGCTCGAGACGCTTGGACACCACGGCGCGAGCCTACGTCACAGAGACGATGGCTAACGGATCGGCGAGGCCACCGAGCAACGCGGCACCCAACCGCGATCATCGTGACCCGTTCCGGGAGGCGGTCGGGTTCGCACGAATGCCGGCCCCAACACCTGATCGACAGGACTGCGCCCACCGATCAGCCGCCGGACACGGCCAGTTCGGCCTCGGCCGGCAGCGGACCGTCCCAACCTCCCTCGAGGTATCGGTGCGGAAGGCGGACCGGGCGCGGACCATGGGAGTGGCCTCTGGTCATGCGGGTCGCTCCGTCGTGTGGGAGTGCCCGCCGGTCGAGCTCACCCAGGATGGCTGCGAGTTCGTCGAGGTCCTCGACCACCGACAGCCGTCGCCTCGTCTCCGGACCGGCCGGGTAGCCCTTCAGATACCACCCCGTGTGCTTGCGGAACGAGCGGATGCCGGCGAACAGGTCGAACCACTCGACCAAGAGCCTGGCGTGCTCGACCATTACGTCCACCACGTTGCCGAGGGTGGGGATCGACACGGTGAGGTCGCCCGCGAAGGCGCGCGCCAGATCTCCGAACAGCCATGGTCGGCCGAGGCAGCCGCGTCCGACGATCACCCCGTCACAGCCGGTCTCCTCCACCATCCGGATCGCGTCGGCCGCCTCCCAGATGTCGCCGTTGCCGAGCACCGGGATGGTGAGGGTCTGCTTGAGGCGTCGGATCGCAGTCCAGTCGGCGGCCCCCGCATAGAGCTGCTCGGCCGTGCGGGCATGGAGCCCGACGGCGGCGACGCCTTCGGCCTCCGCCACCCGTCCGGCGTCCAGGTACGTGTGATGTTCGCCGTCGATCCCGATGCGGTACTTGATCGTGATGGGGACCGCGCCGGCGTTGTCGACGGCGGCCCGCACGATGTCCCGGAACAGGTCAAGGCGGTACGGCAGCGCCGCCCCGCCTCCGTGGCGGGTGACCTTGGGCGCCGGGCAGCCGAAGTTGAGGTCGATGTGATCGGCGCCCGCGACGTCGACGAGGCGCGCCACCGCCTCACCCACCGGCCCGGCCGAGGTCCCGTACAACTGGATCGATCGCGGCGCCTCGTCCGGCGGGAAGGTGGCCAGGCGGGTCGTCTTGGCATCGCCCTCGGCGAGCGCCCGTGCCCCGATCATCTCGGTCACATACAGGCCCGCACCGTGCCGGCGGCACAGGCGGCGGAAAGGGGCGTTGGTTACGCCGGCCATCGGGGCGAGCACGACCGGCGGCCACACACGGAGTGCGCCGATTGCGAGAGCACGCACGAAGGAACCGCTCGTCGACATGGGAACACCCAAGTCTACGGGCACCGACGGGGGGTGTCATCAACCCAGGGTTCAGGAGTACCGTGGCGGTAGCTGGGAGCCCACGGTTCACCGTGTTCGCGCCGCAACCCGACGAACCGTGGGCTGTGGAGCACCGTGGCGGTAGCTGGGAACCCTGGGTTCAGGAGTACCGCCGCGGTAGCTGGGAGCCCAGGGTTCACCGTGATCGCGCCGCAACCCGACGAACCGTGGGCTGTGGAGCACCGTGGCGGTAGCTGGGAACCCTGGGTACGCCGCGCCCCCCAGTGTCACGTCAGGATGACGTGCAGTTGCTGTGGGCCGTGGACGCCCAGGTTGAGCTGTTGTTCGATGTCGCCGGTGCGCGAGGGGCCGGTGATGAACACGACATTGGCGGCCGCCCCCAGCGCGGCGGTGTGCGAGGCCGCCCAATGGGCCAGCGACCGGTGCAGATCCGACCTGGCCAGTAGCGCCACGTGGATGAGAGGAATCAGCGACGCCATCCGCGACCGGCCCGGACCACTCCGAACGACGATCGTGCCCGACTCGCTGAACCCGGCCTCGGCAGCGGTGACGCCGATGACGGCCTCGGCGTAACGGGCTTGCCGCGCCAGCCGCTCGCCGGGGTCATCAGGCACGGCCACGTCCAGCCGGCTCCGATCCGGCTCCATCACCGTCGCCACGTCCATCACCTCGTCCCACGCCATGTACGGACCGGCTGGGGCCGCGGCCGACAACCGGCGGATCACCTCCGCCGGTTCCCCGGTGTGAACGACGCCGTCGTTGGCCGTGAGCACCGCGGTGAAGTGCGCCACGAGGTCAACTGCGGCGAGATCGGGGACCAGCAGGCCAGGGTCGTCGACCGGGTAGGGCGGCAGAGAGCCGCGGCCGGTCGCCGCCCTCACTCCGGCGAGGAACTGCTCACGCTCCACGGTGCTCCTTCCACCAGGCATGAAAGGACTGGGCAGCCGGTGCCGGCAGATCTCGCGTCGATGTCCAGTTCCCGGCGTGGAAGGGCAGCTTGGTCAGGTAGCCGCTGCGGCCGACTGTGCGGCCGAACACCCCTCCGGCGGCGAGGAACGCTCGCCACAGGAACGGAGTGGTGGCGATGCGGGCGTACGCCGACAGCCCCGGGCGGAGCCATCCGAAATCGGACTCTCCTGCCGCGGTCAACTCGTGACGCAGACCCAACAGCATCGACGGGATGTCGATCCTGATCGGACAGACCTCCTTGCACGCGCCGCACAACGACGACGCGTACGGGAGATCGCTCCATCCGTCGTGACCGAGCAGCACCGGCGTGAGCACCGCCCCTACCGGGCCCGAGTACACGGCCCCGTAGGCGTGGCCCCCCGTGTGGCGGTAGACCGGGCACACGTTGAGGCACGCCCCACACCGGATGCAAGCGAGGATCTCAGCCGAGCCGGAGGCCAGCACGGCGGAACGTCCGTTGTCGAGGATGACGAGATGGAACTCCTCGGGTCCGTCGGGATCGCCAGGGCGTCGCGGCCCGGTCACGAAGTTGGTGTACGCGCTGAGCCGCTGTCCGGTGGCAGACCGCGCCAGCACCTCCAGCATCACCTGCATCCCGGCCAGGGTCGGGACCACCCGCTCCATCCCCATCACCGCCACGTGGATCCGAGGCGCGGTCGTGCACAACCGGGCATTGCCCTCGTTGGTGACCGTCACCACCGTGCCGGTGTCGGCTGCCGCGAAGTTCACCCCCGATATCCCCATCTCCGCCGCCAGGAAGATTGCGCGCAGGTGTCGTCGGGCGATGGCGTTCAGTTCGAGCGGGTCGTGGGTGTAGGGAGCACCGATGGTGGCGGCGAACAACTCGCCGATCTCGAAGCGGGTCTTGTGGAGCACCGGGGCGATGATGTGACTTGGTTTGTCCCCGGCCAGTTGGACGATGAACTCGCCCAGGTCTGTCTCCACCACCTGTCGGCCATCCGCCTCGAGCGCGTGGTTCAGCTCGATCTCCTCGGTGACCATCGACTTCGACTTGACGATCGTCCGGACCCCGCCGTCAGCGGCGAGCCGCCGGATGTGATCGTTGGCCTCGGCGGCGTCCGCCGCGAAGAAGACCGACCCTCCCGCTCGTTCGACCGCATCGGCCAGCGCCCCGAGGTGCACGTCGAGCGTGGCCAGGGTGTGCAGTCTGATCTCCCGCGCCTGGTCGCGCATCTCCTCCATGGCGCCGTACTCGGCAGCCGCCCGCTCCCGCTTGTTCGACAACGTCCGGGCCCCCGCATCGTTGGCGGCCGCCTTCGGTGTGCCGATGTCGAGCACCGCCCGCGCCCGGAAGCTCATTCGTCCACTCCCACGAGGAACTCGGCGATGTGCGCCGTTCGCACGCTTGAGCCGCGACGGTGGAGGCCGCCGGCGATGTGCATCAGACAGCTGATGTCGCCTCCCACCACGATGTCCGCGCCCGAGGCCTCGATGGCCGCCAGCTTCGTCGCGAGCATCGCCGTCGACACCTCCGGCAACTCGATCGAGAACAGACCGCCGAACCCGCAGCACTCGTCCGCACCGGCCAACTCGCAGCGGGTGGCACCGGCCCGGTCGAGGAGCGATTCGCCGACTCCCCCCAGCCCCAGGCCGCGCAGCCCATGACAGGAGCGATGAAACGTCACCGGTTGCGTCGATGCCTTCGGCAGCTCCACCGCATGGTCGGTCAGGAAGCGGGTCAACTCCACCGTCCTGTCCGCCACCCGGAGGGCGGCGGCGCTCGTGTCCCGCTCGGCGATCAACATCGGGGTGTGGTGGATGAGCATGTCCGCGCAGGATCCGGAGGGGACCACGATCGGCCCGTGGGTTGCGTCGAGCACCGCCACAGTGTGTTCGGCCATCGCCACGGTCTGGTCGGTGTAGCCGGCATTGAAGGCCGGCTGCCCGCAGCAGGTCTGGTCGAAGGGGAACGACACCTGGTAGCCGGCCCGCTCCAGCAGTTCGACGGTGGCCACACCGGCCGCCGGGGCGAATCCGTCCACGAGGCAGGTGACGAAGAGTTGCACGACCCCGGACACCGCGGCGACCATAGCCAGCGGTACCCACTCCATGGACGCCCACACCGCCGCCATCGACGAGCTGGTGTCAGCCGACTCCCATCTGGCCGCCGTCGTCGACCGGTGGGGACGGCCGACGCCGTTCCGGCGACCGCCCACGTTTGCCACCCTCGTCCTGCTGATACTCGAACAGCAGGTGTCGCTGTCGTCTGCCGCGGCGGCGTTCCGGCGGCTCGAGGACCTGGGGCCCGTGACCCCCGCGTCAGTGCTGTCGCGGGAAGACGAAACCCTCCGTGCAGTCGGCTTCAGCCGCCAGAAGGCGCGCTACGCCCGCGCCCTCGCCGCCCACGTGTCCAGCGGCGATCTCGACCTCGCCGCCATCGTCGAGCTGTCCGACGACGACGTCCGCACCGCCCTGACGGCGGTGCCGGGCATCGGTCCGTGGACGGCAGACGTCTTCCTCATGTCGTCGCTGGGGCGGCCCGATCTGTGGCCGGTGGGAGACCGGGCACTGAGGATCGGGACCGCCGAAGCGCTCAAGTTGCCTGCGCCTCCGGACGAACGTGAACTCATCGCGATCGGAGTTCGATGGAAACCGCGAAGGTCGACAGCCGCCCTGATCATCTGGCACGGCTACCTCGCCAAACGGGGGCGCCTCCCGATTTCGCCGTGAGAGGTTTCTCCCGGTTCGATCATGCAGCCGCGGCCTGCGTATGCTTGCCTCTCCCCGTGCACAGAGAACAATCCTCATGTCCCTGACCGTCACCTGCCACGGCTGTCGTGGTTCCGTGCCCGTCAGTGGCCGCAAATTCCACCGCTATGGCGGCGGCACGACCTGCCTCGAGATCAACCTGTCCGAGGATCACCGGCTGTTGATCGACGCCGGCACCGGTGCTCTCGCCATGCACGACACGATCCCCGCCGGCATACCGATGCGGTTCTCGATCCTCGTCACCCATCTCCACTGGGACCACACCTTCGCCCTGCCGTTCTTCCGGCCGTTCTACAACCCCGACAACCGATTCGACTTTTACGGCCACCACGTGGCGGGGATGAGCATGGACGACGCACTCGACATCGTCATGCGCCCTCCCTGGTTCCCGGTCAACTTCCGCTCCACCCCCGCCCAGAAGCGCTTCCACCACCTCGACGACCAGCCCTTCGAGATCGAGGATCTCCACATCACGCCGGCCCGTCTGCACCATCCGGACGGCGTCACCGCCTACCGCATCGAGCAGGGCGACATCGCACTGGCGATCGCCACCGACGTCGAACACGGTGAGATGGATTCCGACCGCAAGCTGCGCGACATCGCCCGAGGAGCGAACGTGCTGATCTATGACGCGCAATACCTGCCGGACGAGTACGAGTCGAGCAAGGTCGGGTGGGGACATTCGACCTGGACCGAAGCCGTGTCGCTCGCCAAGGAATGCGGTGTCGAGCGTCTCATCCTCACCAGCCACGACCCGGCGCGTTCGGACGATGAGATCGACAAGATCCTGGCGATGGCCCGAGCCGAGTTCCCCAACACGGACGCGTTCTACGAGGGCATGATCCTCGAGGTGGGGTGAGCGAGAGGTCGTCCCTGGAGCGATTCGTCCCCCGCGTCGCCGCCGAGTGGGACCTGGACGAGCCGGGCGCCCGCGCCCGACGCATCGACGGCACCCTCTGCTTCGTCGACATCTCCGGGTTCACGAACCTGTCGGAGAAGCTTGCCCGCCGGGGACGGATCGGAGCCGAGGAGCTCACCGAGGTTCTCGACCGGGTGTTCGGCGAGATGCTGCGTCTCGCCTACGACCGCGGTGGCAGCCTGCTCAAGTTCGGAGGCGACGCACTGCTGCTCATGTTCGAGGACGAAGGCCACGAACTGCAGGGGACCTCGGCGGCGGTGGAGATGCGGGCGGCCCTGCGAGAAGCGACGCGGATCCCGACGTCGGTGGGAAGGATCCCGTTGCGCATGTCGGTGGGGCTCCACACCGGCCCCATCGACCTCTACCTCGTGGGCGACTCGCACCGCGAGTTGGTCATCACCGGAGCCACGGCCACCAAGACGACGGAGATGGAAGGGACCGCCGCGGCGGGTGAGATCCTGCTCAGCCCGGAGCTGGCAGCGGCCCTCCCGGCCACGGCGGCCGGCACCGCGAAGGGTGACGGGTTCCTACTCCGCTGGCGGGTCGCGATTCGCGAACCTGTCGGTCCCCAGCTGCGGCGGGATCTGCCGGTGGAGGTCATCGCCCGTTTCCTTCCGACCGTGCTCCGCTCCCATCTCGTCCACGGCCAGGCCGAGCCCGAGCACCGAATGGCCACCGTCGCCTTCGTGAAGTTCAAGGGCGTCGAAGCCGCCTGGGAGCGCGGCGGGCCCGAAGCGGTGGCGACCGGGCTGGACGAACTCGTCCGGGTGGTGCAGGCAGCCGCCGACGAGCAGGGGGTGGCGTTCCTCGCCACCGACATCGACGCCGACGGGGGCAAGATCATCCTCACCACCGGCGCTCCCGACACCCAAGTCGACGACGAGGGCCGCCTGCTGCGAGCGGTGCGCGCCATCGCCGACGCCGGCACCGCGCTCCCGTTGCGGATCGGGGTCAACCGAGGCCATGTGTTCGCCGGGGAGATCGGCACCCCGTTCCGCAGCACGTACACGGTGATGGGCGACACCGTGAACCTGGCCGCCCGGCTCATGGCAGCCGCACCGCCCGGCGGGGTGTACGCCACCCCTTCGGTGCTCGACAGATCGCGGACGCTGTTCGCCACCGAAGCCCTCGAGCCGTTCTTCGTCAAGGGCAAGGCCGACCCGGTGCAGGCGTACGCGATGGGCATGGAGACCGGGACCCGCAGCAGCCAGTCCGGCGCCGAGTTGCCGTTCCTGGGCAGGGAGAGGGAACTGGCGACCATCCGGGCTGCGCTCAAGGAGGTGGCGTCCGGCTCGTCCGCGGTGGTCACCGTCGTGGGGGACACGGGAATGGGCAAGAGCCGGCTGGTGGAGGAGGCGTTGTCGATCTGCGAGCTGCCCACCCTGCGGATCCAGAGTGAGTCCAACGGCGCCGACAACCCGTACTGGGCGCTCCGCGACCCGCTGCGCAGCCTGCTGGGGATCGAGCGCCGGAGCCAGGACGAGATGGCCGAGCGGCTCCGCCACGAGGTCGGCAGACTCGTCCCCGCCCTGCTGCCGCTGCTCCCGCTGCTCGGCGACGTCACCCACATCACGGTGCCGGAGACCGAAGAGTCGGCAGCCATCGAAGCGCGCTTTCGTCCCGACCGCACCGCCGTCGCATTGTCGACGCTCCTCGAGGCGACGCTCCCCGGTCCGATGGTGATCGTGGTCGAGGACCGCCACTGGCTGGACGAAGCCTCGTGGGCGCTGCTGTCGAAGCTGGCGACGGAGTCCCACCCCCGGCTGTTGCTCGTCACCACCCGGCCGCCGGTCACAGATCTCCCCGGCACGCGTCTCGACC
>CAZCRP010000012.1:0-24041 GCA_964501055.1 uncultured Acidimicrobiaceae bacterium | reverse complement strand
GGATTGGCGGTGTGGGCGGTCCGCCATCGGCGGCGGGCGGCGGGCTGAGGGTCAGAACAGATCCCGCGAGTACCGCACGTGCGGCAGAGGATGGCCATGCCACTCGTCGATGCGTTCGCCGCCGTCGGCCAGCCACGCGGCCGTCTCGTAGAACCGGCGTGCCCGATCGTTGGTGGCGAGCACCCACAGCACCGCCCGGCGGAACCCGTGCTCGCGCAACTCGGCCACGGAGTGCTCCATCAGCGCCCACCCGTAGCCGCGATCCCACACGTCGGGGTGGAGATAGATCGCCACGATCTCCCCCGTCTCGTCGGCGCCGTCCCGATCGGGGCCCACCACGCTGAAACCCTGGATCCCGTCGTCGTCGACCACCAGCAGCGACGTCTGCGGTGTCGGGCTGAGGATGGCCTCCTCCCACCCTGACCCGTCGACCTCCATCCGGTCCAACAGCTCGGCGGGCATCAAGCCGGCATAGGCGGCGCGCCACGACGCCACCCGCACCGCCGAGATGGCCGCTCCTTCACCCGGACGGGCCTTGCGGATCTCCATGCTGTCAGTCAAGCAACCGCCGGGACCGCGCGGGGAGATCACCGACAACGGGTTTCCGACGCACCCCGCTAGGTTGGAACCAGCGACGGAAAGGGCCTCCGTGTCCGAACATCTCAGACCGCTGGAGCGTCGAGTGACGGCGATGGCCGCCGCGGGACTCGATCACGATCAGATCGCCGGGAAGATCAAGCGAAGCCCCGAGCATGTGGAGAGAATCCTCACCTGGTCGAAGATCCCCCGCACGCGCCCGCCGGCCCGGCGCACGCCGGCGGCGCTCGAACGCCGCGTCCTCGACCTTCGCGCAGCCGGCGAGTCCCATCGCCAGATCGCCTCCCGCTTCAAGCGTGGTGAGCGTTCCATCCGCCAGATCGAAGGTCTGGCACACTTCCGGCTGGCCATGGACCTTCTCGAGCGACAGGAGACCGCCCGATGAGCAGCACGAAACTCCAAGTGTGGATCGACCAGGACCTGTGCACCGGCGACGGCATCTGTTCGGAAATCGCCCCGGACGTCTTCGAGCCGCGCGACGACGGCCTGTGGGTCGTGCGCGAGGATGCCTCGCATTTCGGCAAGACGATCGTCTTCGACGGCGAGGAGGGCGACGGCCACGGGCCCGAGGGCTCCCGGGGCGTGGCCCGAGTGCCGGATTCCGAGATCGAAGTGACGATCGAGGCCGCCGAGGAATGCCCCGGCGAGTGCATCATGCTCGAACCGTACGACCAGGCCGCCATCGACAACCGGGGCGTCTGAACCCACTCACCCGCCACGCGCGGGGATCGAGAGCTTCGGTCACAACGAGCAGATTGGGGGGATGCGATTGCGCGAGCGGGTCCGCCTCGGTGTCAACTACTGGAAGCTGTGGTCCGCCTCGGTCGTCTCGAACTTCGGCGACGGCGTGGCGACCGTCGCCTATCCGTGGCTGGCGTCCGCCATCACCCGTGATCCCTTGCAGATCGCGCTCATCGGGGTGGCCACGCGGCTGCCGTGGCTCCTGTTCACGCTCCCGGCCGGGGTGCTCACCGATCGGGTGGACCGGCGCAAGCTGATCGCGTGGATGGACGGCTTCCGCTTCGCCATCACGACCGCGGTGGCGTTCTTCGTCGTGGCCGTGAGCGACGACCTGGCGGATCCAACCGCCGTGGACACCGCGACCAACCCCCGCGGCTGGTACCTGGCCGTGCTGTACGCCTCGGCCTTGGCGTTCGGGTGCGCCGAAGTGCTGCGGGACAACGCGGCACAGACACTGATGCCCGCCCTGGTGGACCGCTCCCAGTTGGAGAAGGCGAACGGTCGGCTGTGGGGGGCGGAGATGGTGATGAACAGCTTCGCCGGGCCACCGCTGGGCGGGCTGTTGATCGGCGTGGCGTTCGCCCTCCCCTTCTTCGTCCATTCGGCCGCGTTCGGCATCTCCGCCCTCTTGATCGCCTCGCTCGCCGGTTCCTACCGGGCGGGTGCGGAGGGTGCCTCGACCCGTCCCCGCAGCTTCCGCACCGAGCTCTCGGAGGGTGTGCGCTGGCTGTGGCAGCACCGGCTGCTGCGGACGATGGCCGTCGTGCTCGGGATCATGAACGCCATGCTGGCGATGTCGCTCGCCACCTACGTGCTGTTCGTCCAGGAGATCCTCGGGTTGGAAGCAGCGAGTTTCGGCGTGCTGCTCAGCGCCGGCGCCGTCGGGGGCGTGATCGGCAGCCTGCTTGCCTCACGGGTGAGCGCCCGCATCGGTCCCGGGGCGTCCCTCTTCACGACCATCGCCGTCTCCGGCCTGACTGCGGCCGTGACCGGGCTCACGTCGTCCGCCGTGGTCGTTTGGGCGATGTTCGTGCTCGGGAGCTTCGCGGCGGTGCTGTGGAACGTGATCACCGTCTCCCTGCGCCAGACGATCATCCCCGACCACCTGCTCGGCCGGGTGAACAGCGTCTACCGGTTCCTGGCCTGGGGAATGATGCCACTCGGCAGCGTGCTTGGAGGCCTCACCGTCAGCGTCTTCGAACGCCTCATCGATCGCCCGACCGCCCTCCGCGCCCCGTTCCTCGTGAGCGCCGCGGTGTTCGCGTTGGTCTACCTGTACGCCCTCCCGAATCTGAACACCGCCCGGATTCGGGAGGCAACCGGCGCAGCCGAGCCCGGAGCGGCCGAGCGGCCCTGATCAGGCGTCGGCGTCGGGCCCGCGATCGCGGACCGACTCCACCGTCTGCAACGCCTGGCGGAGCTCGGACAGCCATTGTGTCTCGTGCTGGCCGACCAGCTTCACACACCACTGCAGCGCCTCGCTGCGCGAGCGGGCGACACCCGCGTCGATCAGGGTGTCCAGCACCCGCCGCTCCGGCATGCGCAGGCGCGTCATCGCGGGCGCCGCAAGGTGGGTGAACAGCGCGTGGGAATCACCACAGCGGACCGCCCACGAGACCTTGCGCTCGAAGTGGCGCTCGGCCGCGGCGGCGATCTCCATTCGTCGCGCCCGGGTCTCCTCCCGAAACGCCTCGATCCGCGATCGATGTGCCTCGCGGCGGGCCGTCTCGTCCTCACCGACATCCGGCACCGGCAGCGTCCCCGTGACGATGATCTCGTCGCGGTCCACCTCGACCTCGACCGGACCGGTGAACCAGCCATCCGGCAGCCGCCCGCCGAACCATCCCCGCACGGTCTCGTCGCTCATGGTCCTCCTCGGTCCGAGGAGGCCAGCATACCGCTCGTATTACTCAATTACAAGATTACGGCGATTCGTCCTCTCGAGCAGGTTCGGCTGGGGGCTCCGCGGAGGGAGTCTCCTCGGGGGAGTGAACCGGGGCCGCACGCTCGGGAAGCGCCCACAACGCCACCAACGCCAGCGATGCCGCCCCCAGCGCCAGCGCCAGCCATCCCCAGTTGCGGGTCGAGGCGCTCACCTCCGGGGCCGTGGTGGTGGGGGCGACCGGGAGGGCGCCCAACAGCGCCCGGTCGAGACCGAGATCGGTCAGACGGGCGGGCACCGACTGTGCCCCCGCTTCACCGATCGCCTCGAACACCACCACCAGGTCGACCCTCCTCACCTCGACCAGTCCCCCATAACGGCCCGGCGACCGTTCTCGCAGCGCCACCGTCTGCTGGAGTCCTCCCGGATCGATGAGATGCGCCACGACGGATCCCCCGGGCGGGGCCGAGACCGACAGCTCGATCTCCATCAGGGAAGCACTGGTCTCGCGTCCGTCCACCGCGGGCTCGGCGAAGAACCCCCCGACCTGGAAGAAGACCAGCACCGACACGATGAAGTGCATGCGTCCAGCGTACGCCCCGGTCGGCCGAATCCCAGGCGCCGCTACCCTCGGCTGCCGAACATGACCAAACCACGCACACTCTTCGCAAAGGTATGGGACGAGCACGTGGTGCGCGAGGTCCCGGGCGAGCCCACCCTGCTGTACGTCGACCTCCACCTCGTCCACGAAGTCACCTCACCGCAGGCCTTCGACAGCCTGCGTCTGGCCGGCCGGACCGTCCGGCGCCCGGATCTCACGGTGTCGACCATCGACCACGGCGTGCCCACCAAGGACAGGGGTCTGGGGATCAAGGATGCGATGTCGAAGAAGCAGATCGACACATTGATCGCCAACTGCCAGGAGTACGGCATCACGCTGTACGGCCTCGATGACCCCCGGCAGGGAATCGTCCACGTGATCGGGCCGGAGCAGGGCATCACCCAGCCGGGGATGACGATCGTGTGCGGCGACTCACACACCGCCACGCACGGAGCCTTCGGAGCGCTGGCGTTCGGGATCGGCACGTCGGAGGTCGAGCACGTCCTCGCCACCCAGACCCTGCCGCAGACGAGGCCGAAGTCGATGGCGATCAACGTCGACGGGGCGCTCCCCACCGGCGTGACCGCCAAGGACGTGATTCTCGCGATCATCGCCAGGATCGGGACCGCGGGCGCCATCGGGCACGTGATCGAGTACCGGGGATCGACGGTCGAGACGCTGTCGATGGAGGGGCGGATGACCATCTGCAACATGTCGATCGAAGCGGGAGCCCGCGCCGGGATGATCGCCCCCGACGAGACGACGTTCGCTTATCTCAAGGGCCGGCCCCACGCCCCGCACGGAGACGAGTGGGATGCTGCGCTCGAGCACTGGCGTTCCCTCCCCACCGACGAAGGGGCGAGCTTCGACACCGAGCTGTGGGTCGACGCTACCGAGTTGGCGCCCTACGTGTCCTGGGGCACGAATCCGGGGCAGACCCTGCCGGTGACGGCCAGCGTGCCGCACCCCGACTCGTTCCAGGATCCGGTCGAGCGGGAATCGGCCACGCGCGCCCTCGCGTATATGGGGCTGGAGCCGGGAACCCCCCTCACCGAGATCCGGCCGGAGCGCATCTTCTTGGGCTCGTGCACCAACGCCCGCATCGAGGATCTGCGCGAAGCGGCGAGGATCGTCGATGGCCGCCGGGTGGCGGAGGGGATCTCGGCCATGGTCGTGCCCGGGTCCGGACTCGTGAAACTCCAGGCGGAGGAAGAAGGTCTCGACGAGATCTTCCTCGCCGCCGGATTCGAGTGGAGGGACGCCGGATGCTCCATGTGCCTGGGCATGAACCCCGACATCCTGCTCCCCGGCGAACGGGCGGCGTCGACGTCCAACCGCAACTTCGAAGGCCGCCAAGGCAAAGGTGGGCGCACCCACCTGGTGTCACCGGCGATGGCGGCGGCGGCAGCCGTCGCCGGTCACTTCGTCGATGTCCGCACCTGGAGCTGAGCGAGATCATGCGCCCCGTCACCGTCGTCACCGGATCCATCGCCCCGCTGCCCCGAGCCAATGTCGACACCGATCAGATCATGCCGAAGAACTTCCTGAAGCGCGTCGAGCGCACCGGCTACGGACAGTTCCTGTTCCACGATTGGCGCAAGGACGAGGAGGACTTCGTGCTCGAGCGCCCCGAGTACGCCGATGCCAGAGTCCTCGTCACCGGAGCCAACTTCGGTTCAGGGTCATCCCGCGAGCACGCCCCGTGGGGCCTGCAGGACTGGGGTTTCGAGGCGGTGGTGGCGCCGTCCTTCGCCGACATCTTCTTCAACAACTGCACGAAGATCGGGCTGCTGCCCGTGGTGCTCTCCGAGAAGGAAGTGCAATGGCTCCTCGAGCTCGGTGAGTCCGATCCGACCGCGGAGATCGTCATCGACCTCGACGCGCAGACCGTGACGCACTCGACTGAGTTCGAGGCCCGCTTCGACATCGAGCCGTTCACCAAGCACCGGCTCCTGAACGGACTGGACGACATCGGGCTGACCTTGCAGCACGAGCAGGCGATTGCATCCTTCGAGGCCGCCCGGCCGACCTACAAGCCGTCGCTGGCGTGACCGACGCGCCGCCAGGCGGCGTCACGGCCCGTGCGTCCTCACGACGAGGTCGCTGAACTCCGGCCACTTCTCCATCGCCCACGAGTCGAACGGTCGATCGGTCAGCGCCACGGCGGCCAGCTCGATCGTCGGGTCGACCCACAGCAACGTCCCCGTCCCGCCGAAGTGCCCGAACGTCTGCGACGAGGTGAGCGAACCAGACCAGTGCGGGGACTTCTCGCCCTTCACCTCCATCGCCAGCCCGAACGGGTTGGGGTCGAATCGGCCAATCCCCGGCAGGACGCCCGCCAGCTCGGGGAACACCGGCGTCCGCGCCATCGCCATCGTCTCGGGCGCCACCAGGGTCGGGCGCATCAGCTCGGCGGCGAGCGCCGCGATGTCGGCCACCGAGGCACGCATCTCCTGGGCGGGGGATCCGTACAGCTCCGTGTCGTCGAGAGCCAGCGGCTCGAGCACACCGAGGCGCAGGTACTCGGCGTATGGCATCCCGGTACTCGCCTCCAGATGCTGGGCGTAGCGCTCGATCCCGGCATTCGAGTAGACCCTGCGGGCGCCCACATCCGCGATCACGCGATCGCCGTCGAAGTCGAGACCGGAGGCATGGGCGAGGAGGTGGCGCACCGTCGAACCCTCCGGCCCGGCGGGGGCGTCGAGATCGAGGCTCCCTTCCTCCCACGCGATCAGCGCAGTGAGGGCGGCGAACAGCTTGGCTATCGAGGCCAGTTCGAAAGTGCCGTCATCACCGCCCTGCTCCAGCTCACCGTTCGCCCCCAGGACCGAGAACCCAACTCGCTCCACCGGCCAAGTCCGCACGTGGTCGGAGGGCGTCACGGCCCACTCCAGGCTTTCCGCTCCCGCAGCACCTCGCGCAGGATGTCGGGGCGGTCGGTGATCACGGCGTCCACACCGACGTCGAGGTAGCGGTGCATCTCCTCACGGTCGTTCACGGTCCAGACGTGCGCCTGGTAGCCGCGGCGGTGAAACGACGCCACGGTGCGCGAGGTGAGCGGATGCAGGCGTCCCACGTTGGCCGGGAACTGGACGGCGTCCGCCAGCCGGGGAGCGCGGCCGACCATCGCACCCGCCAGGGCGGCCACCGAGCGCACCGGGCCGGTCGAGGTGGCGACGCTGCGCCGTGAGATCCGCCGGAACTCGGCCAGCCGCCGGTCCGAGAACGAACCGACGATGAGCCGGTCGTGCAGCGAGTGGCGCTCGACCAGGGTCCACAACGGCTCGGCGAGACCGTCCTGCTTGAGATCGACGATCACCCTGACATCGGGAAACGACGTGACGAGCTCTTCCAGGGTCGGGATGCGTATTGCTCGGCCCCGATAGGGGTGCTCCTGATCCGGTGCGTGCCGATAGCCGGCGTCGATCGTCGCCAACTCCGACGAATCGAGCCGGGAGATGGGGCCGATGTGATCAGTCGTTCGATCCAGCGTGCTGTCGTGCAGGCAGACGAGCACTCCGTCCGCCGTCAGGTGCAGGTCGGTCTCCAGCCACTCGAACCCCAGCTCGATGGCAGCGGAGAACGCCACCATCGTGTTCTCGGGCCACAAGATCCTGCTGCCGCGATGAGCCACCCCAAAGGGGACCGGACCTTCCAGCGCGCGCATCGCACCTCCCCACACAACGATGGGCCCCGCCTACCGACGGGACCCATCGTGTTCGAATTTCGGCGACGTCAGTCGGCGACGCGATCCTTGAGGCCCTTGGCGGGTGCGAAGTGAGCGTACTTCTTGGCGGGAATCGTGATCTCCTCGCCAGTCGCAGGATTACGGCCCTTGCGGGCGCTGCGCGACTTGGTCGTGAAGTTGCCGAATCCAGCGATCGAAACCTTGCGACCTGCGTCGAGCTCAGCGGCGATGATGCCTTCGCCATCCTTGGTCGAGAAAATCATGTCGATGACCTCGGCGGCCTGCGCCTGAGTGAGATCGGCCCTCTTGGCGAGCTTCTGCGCCATCTCAGCCTTGTTCATCCATCCTCCTTGTAGCGGCGTCTGCACCCGGCCAATGCGGAGTGCACACCCGGGTACTCGCCCGGGTCCCCCGAAACATAGCGTCAACATTGACGATCTCAGGTTCTTGTCGCCACCATCACCCCCCCGGCCACGACCGTCGCCGCCCACCCGTAGTCCGGCCGGCGCGGGAGCTCACCCAGCGACTCCGCGTCGAGGATGACCACATCGGCGACATCGCCCGGCCGCAACCGACCACGTTCGGAGTCCCCGATCGCCAGCGCCCCACCTCGGGTGAGGGACCAGATGGCTTCGGAGACGGACAGCCCGCCGACTTCCACGAGCAGCGTCACCATGAGCGCGGGAGAGCGCAGCACCCGTCGATCAGGGTCGTTGCGGCTGGCGAGGGCGACGACTGCTCCCGCGTCCCACAGCTTGCGAGCGGGGAGCGGTCGATCGTCGAGCAGGGCGAGCGGTTCGACGATCGAGACCACGCCCTCGACCGCCGTCACGTGCCCAGGACCCGCCACCGACAGCGCTCCCTCCGCCATGTCGAGGCACTCGCCCGGTTCGTCACACACCTCGATCCGTGGGCGGAGCGGGCGCACCGCCCGCAGTCGCTCATCGATCTGATGGGGCGGGCCGCCGCAACCGACAAGGGCGTTGGTCGCCAGACGCGAGGCGGCGGGGACGAGCACCCTCCGCAGCTCGGCGGGGGGAAGAGCGGTAGGGACCCGCCACGAAACGGTCACGGACGCCGCCACCCGCTCGGCGACGCCGCGGCCCGCGGCCAGCGCCACGGTCTCGTGCATCACGTCGTCGCTTCCCCCGACGGAGAGATCGAACGACGTGACGCCCTCCTGGATCATGGCCGCGGCCAGATCCGCCGCCCGCGTCACCAGCGGTTCAGGGTCCTTGCCGGCGACGTCGCCGAGGAGGTCGGTGCCCGCATCGACGAACCCGGGGCAGGCGATCCGGCCACCAGCGTCGAGTCGCGGCAAGTCCGCATATCTGCTGGGCAGATGCCGCTCGGGACCGATCCAGGTGATCCGACCGCGGCGAATCGCCACCGCCGCCTCGGGAATCCATCCAAGGAGACCCTCGTGTCGGCGGTCGTTGGTGATGAGGCAGCCGATCGAGGTGATCACACGGTCGAACTCGTCGGGACGGGTGGCTTCGAGGGCGACTTCGGCCGCCAGGGCCGCGCACTCACCGCAGATCCCCACCCCGCGTGGGCCGGCGACGATCGAACCGGCCACCTCGGCAGAGCGACTGCAGAACGAGCATCGTGCCATCGCCATCCGGCGCCACGCTACCGCTCAGACGGGGCTGTCCCCTGGTTCCTGGGATTTCGCGAGCTCGATGGTCTCGACCATGGCATGCGCCAGCGAGGCCATCGCCAGCGCTTGCTGGGGATCCAATCGACCCTCGTGCACCTCCGCCACCGCCCGCTCCAGCCTGGCGACGACATCGCCGAGATTCTCGCCGACGGTCCGCCGCACCCGTTCGGCGGCTCTGGCCGTGTGCTCCTGGATCTCCCGACGCTGCGCGACCCGGTCAGGATCATGCGCGAAGCAGAATCCGCGTGCGCTGATGACCGCCGAACCGCACACCTTGCCGTCGGACCGCACACCCATGCACGTCGCCAACGGCGGGGTCTGCTCCACAGGCCCGACACTGGGAGCCTCGGCGGACATCGATCCGCCGACCGGAGGGATGGGACTCGGCTCGCGGTCGGGCACGAAGGCGTCCAGATCCTCGATCGACCGCAGCCGCTCCCGCAGCCCCGGCAGCGAGGACGGCCTCCGGTCCACACTGAACGCCCGCCCGGCCGGCGTGACGGCGGCGGGCTCGAACACCGCAGGATCCTCGACCGGGGGTGTGTCCGTCGGCACCGGAGCCGGCTTCATCGCCGTCCACCAGGCCTTGACCTTGTCGACGGCGCGCAGCACCAGATCGCCGTGGGCTGACTCGATGAACGGAATCGCCTCGTACGAGAAGCGGATGGCGTCATCGGCGACAAAGACCAATTGCTCGGCGCCGACCCGCAGATCGAACCGGTCGCTCCCCGCCCTGGCGACCTC
This sequence comes from uncultured Acidimicrobiaceae bacterium, assembly GCA_964501055.1. Lineage (GTDB taxonomy): Bacteria > Actinomycetota > Acidimicrobiia > Spongiisociales > ZC4RG35 > DATHWB01. Next base: position 14,128 of record CAZCRP010000012.1, on the reverse strand, counting down.
GACCTCGTCGATCGGATACGTCCCAAGCGTCTCGGTGTCGGAGGTGACCGTCAATGAGCGTCCGGAGATGGCGAGTTCGACCGGCAGCCCGCCGCCTCGGCGGGTCGCATCGATCTCCAGGATCCCCCGATACCTCAAACAGACTCCTGGTCGCGGCGTTCTGGCAGAGTAGCGTCGGGTCACCGTCGCGAGGAGGTGCGCGTGTCCGTCGACTACGCCGTGGAGAACGATGTCGCCGTCGTCACGCTCGATCGTCCCCAGGTCTTCAACTCGATCGATCAGTCCGTCACGGATGGCTTGGTCGACGCTCTCCGCCGGGCCGCCGGCGACGCGCGAGCCGCGGTACTGACCGGGTCGGGCAAGGCCTTCTGCGCCGGAGCCGACCTGGGCGACCTGCTCGCCGAATATGACGAGGGCGGTCCCGACCTCCAGACAATGATCAGCCGCCGCTTCAATCCCGCCGTCGAGGCCCTGCTCGCGGCCGAGGTGCCGGTGGTGGCGGCCGTGAACGGCGCCGCCGCCGGAGCAGGCATGGGCCTGGCGCTGGCTTGTGACATGCGGGTGATGGCCGAGAATGCGTTCTTCATGAGCGCCTTCATCAACGTGGCGCTCGTTCCCGACACCGGCTCCGCCTGGTTCCTCCCCCAGATGATCGGCGTGTCACGGGCGATGGAGATGGCCATGTCGGGACGGCGGGTCCCGGCTGACGAGGCGCTGTCGCTCGGTCTCGTCGCCGAAGTCGTGGCAGCAGACGACGTCGTGGCGGCTGCCGTCCGGCGGGCGGCCTCGATGACCGACGGGCCCCGGCAGGCATACGTCGAGACGAGGCGGATCATCCATCTGGCGGCGGCCCAGTCGCTCGCCGCCACGATCGCCGAGGAAGCGGCGGTGCAGGGACGCCTGGGTGCCAGACCGGCCCACATCGAGGGGATGAAGGCCTTCGTCGAGAAGCGGAAGCCGGACTTTCGGGCCGCCGACTGACGGCCCCGGTCAGGGCTTGATCAGGTAGACCTCGAGTTCGATCTCGCCGTCGCGCCCCGAGCCGGTCGCGACGGCCACTTCGGTGTTGAGCCAGGACAGCTCCTCGTTGCCGGTGTGGAACGTGAGCAACTCCTTGGGATTCGCCTCCGTCTTCGACACCGAGATGCTGACCCCGGTGGCCGTGTAGCCGACCGACTCGCGCTTTTCGCCGATCACTCCGTGGATGTCGAGCGCCATGTGCCCATCGGCCCGGAAGGTCACGTAGTCGACACCCTGCACGGGGCGTTCCCCCTCCCAGTGCGGCGACGTGGCGGTGCCCTCGAAGGGGAAGTCGACGCGCATACCGCTCGGTCCGCTGCCGACGACGCGGGGCCGCATCGTCGCCTTGATGGTGCAGAAGTGTTCGAACTCGGGCACGTCGCTTCCTTCCGTGAGCGTGGTGCGCCGGACAGTACTCGGGCGCGCAGGTGCGGATTCCGGCGGGACGCGTCAGACGATCGACGCGGTCTCCTTCTCGATCACCGCCGAGCCGCGCCGCCGGTGCCAGGCCTCCCACAACGCCAGCAGCGAGGGCAGGACGAGCACTGCGCCGATCAGCGACAACCCGACGGCGTACACCGTCACTTGGCCCATCTGCTGGAACGGCGTGAGAGTCGAGGTCATGAGGATCCCGAAGCCGGCCATGGTGGTGAACGCCGACCCGGCGATGGCCCCGCCGGTGTGGCGAGTGGTCGACTGCAACGCCTCCTCGAGGCTCTCGTAGCGCTGCCGGTCCTCCTCGAAGCGCCGGGCGATGTGAATCGTGTACGGAACTCCGATACCGACCGCCAGCGCGGCCAGCGTCGCCGTCACGGGGCCGAACGGGATGCCGGTGGCGTACATCATGCCGTAGGTCCAGAACACGACGAGGGCGACGGGGAGCATGGTGATGACGCCGAGGAAAGGGCGGCGGTTCTCGAACCAGAAGCTGATGGCGAGCACGATCGTGGCGATGACGAGCGTGATCAACAGCGATTGGGTCTGACTCGATGCCAACGCGTCGATGATCACGGCCGAGATGATCTCCTGGGAGGTGGCGATCGCCGTCACGCCCTCCTGGCCCCCGAGGGGCGCGAACGCATCGGTCAAGTCGTTGCGCAAGGAGCCGGCAGCGGTCTCCCCCGCCTGGGTCTGGATGTCGAAGAGCAGGGCGTCGTAAGTACCGTCGTCCGCCTTGTGCAGCACCGCGGCGGCTTGCTCGGGAGCGACTTCGACGAGGGCGTCCCACAGCGGCGTGACGTCGGTTCCGGGGGGAACGGAGAGGTCGGGTCCCAGGTTCACGGCGGCGGCCGCCGCCAGCACCGGCTCGGGAGTGGATTCGGGACCGCCCTGGAGCTGCTGGCGCAGCAGCGACAGCGCTGAATTGGCAGAAGCGACCGCACCGTCCGGGGTGGCGAACGTGACGACGTTGGGCACACCGGCGAGATCGGCATCGATGGCGAGCAGCGCGTTGTGCACCGAGCCGGTGGCGAGATCGCCGATGGACTCGACGAGCACCGACGAGGATTCGCCCAGACCGCCCCCGAACTCCTCCTGCAGAATGGTCAGCGTCTCGACGGCAGGCGCGTCCTCGGGGAGGAAGTCGGTGAACGAAAAGCGCGTCTCGAGCTGGCTGAGGCCGAAGACGCCCAGTCCACCGAGCACCAGCGCGACGACGAGCGTCGGCACCGGCGCCCGTTCGGCGAGGACAGAGGCCCTGGCCATCAATTGCGGGAGGAGCCGCTCCGCCGAGGCTCCCATGCCATCGCGGGGGAGCCGATCGCCGGCCTCCGCCCGCCGGTCGAGCAGCCGCCGCGCGGACGGCACGAAGGTGAGCATGAGCAGGAACGAGACGATGATCCCCACCGCCGACAGGATGCCGAAGTCCTTGAGGGCGGGAACCGGGTTGAAGATGTTCGTCAGGAAGCCCACGGCGGTGGTGACCGTCGCCAGCGTCAACGCCACACCCACGGTGCCGATCGACCTTCCGATCGCCCCGTCCACGTCCTCGCCTCGCCCGATCTCCTCTCGATAGCGCGACGTGATGTGGATCCCGTAGTCCACCCCCAGGCCGATGATGAGAACCGGGATGATCTGCGTCACCGGGTTGAAGGAACCGATGATTCCCACTGCGCTCAGGATCACCCCGATGCCCTGCATGAACGAGATGGCGGCGAAGATCGTGAACAGCGTCAGGAGGGTGTCAGCCGCCGTGCGCCGGACCGACCGGACCATCGAACCGTTCCGTCGCGGTCGGAGCCAGTACACGAAGGCGAGGATCACGAGGATGATGACGGCGGCGTAGCCGAAGAGCTGTCCCACCTCCGCCGTGAAGTCGTCCTGGTCGGCGAAGAGCAGCGGGAAGCTGAAGGCCCGCACCTCGTAGCCGGTCGGAGCGTCGACCGCGGCGACCGCATCTGCCAGCGCCGTGTCCGTCTCGATCATCGCGTCGAAGGCCTCATCCGAGTTCTCGGTGTCGGGCGACTCGATGAAGACCAGCATCAGCGCCGCGGACGCCGATGCGGTCGACGGGTCGGCGTCCTGGTCGAGCAGGGCGGTGACGAAGCCGACTTGCGCCGCGGCCTGGGGATCCTGCAGCGCCTGGAGGTAGAGGTCCTTCACCGCCGCGCTGTCATCGGCTACCGCTCCTGCCAGCACCGCCTGTTGCACCGGGGCGAGGTACGACACGACCCCGGGCCGTTCGAAGGTGTCGGAGATGGCGGAGGCGGCCGAGCTCGATCGGAGCGCCTCTTCGATCCGCCCGGCGAGATCGAGGGCCTCGGAGGTGAACACGTCACCGCCTTCGGTCCGGATGATGATCTGCATGACGGTCTCCTGGGCGCTCGAGCCGAACAGCTCGGTGATGCGCTCGGACGCCAGGAGTTCGGGGTTCTCGGGGGCGAAGCCCTCGTTGCCCTGGCTGATCTCGGCCTGGCCCGAGAGGTAGCCGAACACGCCGAACAGCACGAGTGTGGCGATCACGATGGCCAGCGGGGCGCGTTGCACGCCGGCGGCAATGGCACGAATGACAGTTCTCACGGATTCCTCAGAGGTTCGAGAAGGACACGGGCGAGGATTTCGACGACGTGAAGCTAGTGACGCCCGATGCCTTCGCTAAATCGACAACCCGTCGGATTCGGCGTCGAAGACGGCAGCCGTGGCGGCCAGAGCCCGATCGTTCTCGATCGCCGAGCCAATCGTCATCCTGACCCAGTTCCTGAAGACCCGGATGATGACGCCGTGGGCCAGATACCGCTCAGCGGCATCGGTGAGACGCGAGGCGTCGAAGAACACGAAGTTGGCCTGCGACGGGACGGCCCGGATGCCCATGTCCGCCAGCGCGGCCTCGATGCGGCGCCGTTCGGCGTGATTCGCCTCGCTCCGCGCCGCGATGTCCACCGGATGGCGTAGCGACTCGACGGCGGCGGACTGGCCGAGGGAGGTGACGGTGAAGGGAGCCTGAGCCTTGCGTAACTCGGTGATCGTGTCCGCCCGCCCGACGGCGTAGCCCACCCTGAGCGCCGCCAGGCCGTGGATCTTCGAGAACGTGCGTGTGACGAGGACGTTGGGCCGTTCGACGGCGAGCGCCACGGCGGTGGCGTGATCCGGCGCGGTGACATACTCGTGATAGGCCTCGTCGATGACCACCAGCACGTGGGGCGGCACGCGCTCCACGAAGGCGGCGATCGAGCCCGCGTCGAGGACGGTCCCCGTCGGGTTGTTCGGATTGCAGACATACACCACGGTGGTCTGCTCGCCGATGGCGGCCTCCATGGCCGCCAGGTCGTGGCGGTGATCCACCAGCGGAACCTCCACCCGATCGGACATGGCCAGGATCGACGCCAGTCGGTAGACGACGAAGGACGGCCAGGCGTAGACCGCCACCGTCCCCGGACCTCCGACCGCGGTCGCCGCGACCCGCAGCAACTCCGAGGAGCCGCCGCCCACCCACACCTGGTCGGGGTCGATCGACAGGTTCCCTGCGATCGCCGCCCGCAACTCGACCGCGTCGTTGTCGGGATAGCGATGAACATCCGCTGCCAGCGCCCTGATCCGTTCCTGCACCGGCGCGAGCGGTGGGAACGGGGACTCGTTCGAGGCGAGCTTGACGATGTCGTCGGGGTCGATCCCGTGGGCACGCGCCACTTCGGCGATGGACCTGCCCGGGAGATAGGGCGAGATCTCGCGGACGTCTGGACGGAAGGTGGGCACGCCGGCGAGATTAGAGCCGGCGGCGAGCGTCGCATCCCACGCTGCCAGACTCGGTGACACGATGCGCCCCGTCGCCGTCCTCGCCCTCACCCTGCTGGTCGCCGCCTGCGCCACCCGGTCCCTCACGCCGGCCAACGTGGCCCCCGAGCCGGGCGGCACCCTGGCGGTGTCGTTCACCCGCACGTTCCCGCCCGGCTTCTGGAGTGAGGGAGAGCACGGGTACCGACTGGTGGTCGCCTGCCCGGCACAGCACGTCGGCCCCCCCGTCGTCCGTTTCACCGTCTCGCGAGATGCCCCGAGAGCGGGGACCGTCTACCTGCGATTCGACGGCCCGGGACGCCACCTCCTGTCGCCCGCCGACCTGACGTCGGTGCATCCCGACGACGCGACGGTGGCGGTCGTCACGCTCGCCGGGATGACGCAGGAGACCGCCGAGGACGCCCGCTCGCGCTGTCGGGGCACGGTGGTGTACGACGGACTGGATCCCGACGTCCTGGAGCCGGGTGTCCCCTTCAGCCCGTAAGCAGCCAGCGGTAGAAATCCGGGTCGCGGTAGACCCGTTCGGACGTCTCGAAGTGGCCCAGCCCCGGCAGCTCCCGGAAGTCGACCGGCGATCCGCATCGCTCCTCCCACGCGCCGATCACCTGGCGATTGAGGCCGGGCAGCGAGATCAGGTCCTCGGTGCCGTGATAGCCGCGGAGATCGACCTCGGCCAGCGCACACACATCCGGTCCGTCCGGCAGGGTCGTGGTCCCGTACCCGCTCCCCGACACCGAAGCCACCTGGGCGAAGCGATCGGGGAACAGGGTGGCGAGATGCCACGCGCCGTAGCCGCCCATGCTCAGACCGGTCAGCGAGACCCTGGCAGGATCGAAGCCGTGTCGGTCGATGACGGAGTCGATCAGTGCCATGACCGTCTCGAGCTGACGCCCGGCCTGCCACGAAGTCCCCGGAGCGGCCTGTGGGGCGAGCAGTGCGAACGGCCTCTCGGCCGGGACGTCCTCGAACAACAGCACCGCAGGAAGGCCGTGCGCCGTCAGCCATCGGCTGTCGTAGTCGTCGTCACCCGAACCGTGGAGGAACACGACCAGGTGGGGGGGCGGGGCATCGTCCCCGGTCGCAGGCAGCCACAACAGATAGCCCATCTCGTCGCGGGGGACGGCCCGTGTGATCAGTTCCGGTGGGATTCCGAACGAGCCGCCGAGGAACACCTCGGTCTGGAGCGGACTGGAACATGCCGCCACGACCAGCACCAGCACGAGGGCCATCGGGACACATCGCATGCCCCGATCATCCCACGGCCGGCGCATCTTCCGCGCGGCCGCCATGACGGGCCGGGTAGCCTGCGGCGAGTGCCGGACGCCTCCACGCTGCCAGCAGGAACGAGTGGTGCTGCGGGTGCTCCTTTCCGGTTCGACGGGTCCAGGGGCGAGGCTTTCGTACTCGTCCACGGGTTCACCGGCATACCGGGTCACTTCCGACCCCTCGGTGCCGACCTCCATCGTCATGGCTACACCGTCAACGCCCCGCTGCTCCCCGGGCACGGAGGGAGCATCGAAGCCCTGGCCCGAGTCACCAGGGCCGACTGGATCGATGCGACGATCGACGCCATCCGGGAGGTCGGTGACCATCGATCCGTCCATCTGGTCGGCCTGTCGATGGGGGGTCTCCTGTCGATCGTCGCCGCCAACAAGACCGGCGTCCGCACCGTCACGACCATCAACGCTCCCGTGCGCTTCCGCGACCGCCGCATGTATGCCGCCTCCCTCCTCCGATTCGTCCGACCAGTCGTCATCTGGCCGGAGGAACCGCCACCGCCGCTCGAACCCGACGTGGCGCCGTACTGGATCCACACCAGCGGCTTTCCGACCCGCGCCGCGGCCGAACTGATGCGCCTCTCCCGGCTGGCGCTGCGGGAGGCGCGGAAGGTCTCCATCCCCTCGCTGGTGATCCAGTCGCGCGTCGACGAGGCCACCGATCCGCGCAGTGGGCCGATCCTGCAGCGGCGGCTGGGGGGAAGGCTGCTCTGGCTCGAGTCCTCGATGCACAACGCACTGTTCGATCGGGAGCGCCACGTGATCCGCGACGCGCTGCTGGCAACGACACGATCATGACCACGATCGCCGTCTTCGGCTCCTCCGCCACCCCTCCCGGCACCGAGGAGTGGCAAGAGGCCGAGACGCTGGGCAGGGGGATCGCCCACCGGGGTTGGATGGTCGCCACCGGCGGCTACGGCGGCACGATGGAGGCCGTCTCGGCGGGAGCGGCGGCGGTCGGCGGGCGGGTCATCGGCATCACCGCTCCCACCGTCTTCCCCACGCGCGCCGGCGCCAACTCCCACGTCCACGAGGAGATCCACGAAGAGACGATCTCCCACCGGATCGCCCGCCTCGTCGAGTCGACCGATGCCGCCATCGTGCTCCCGGGGAGCATCGGCACCTTTGCCGAGTTGGTCGTGGCCTGGAATGCGGCCTACGTGGCCCCGTTCCGCGGTGACCGACCGAAGCCGGTCGTGGCGGTCGGCCGGATGTGGGGCGACATCGTCGAGTCGCTCCACCACCGTCTCCCCACCGGACAGGGCTTCGTGCGCGTCGCACCGTCCGCGCCGGCCGCGCTCATGACGGTGGAGGCGATGATGACCGGCTCCGGTGGCGACGGGCGATAGCCTTGGGCCGATGGCCAGACACCGCTCGGCTTCGTCCCGTCGGCGTTCCAAGTCGCGCACACCCTGTCGGGAGTCACACTCCTACGGCGCCGGCCAGGAAGTGGGCGCCGGGATCGTGCGCTACGTGTGCGCCCTCTGCGGAGCGGTGAGCATCGACATCACGCGATCGGACACGCTCGTGTCGCCCGGCTCGCTCTTCGAGTCCACCGAAGGCACACTCGAACGGACGTGAGCGACCCACCGATCCTGGCTGCCGGCGGACTCGTGCTCCGACCCGACCCGGATGGCGGTGTCCGCGTGCTCGTCGTCCACCGTCCCCGCTACGACGACTGGTCACTCCCCAAGGGCAAGGCCGATCCGGGCGAGTCCGCAGCGCGCACGGCGGTGCGCGAAGTGGAGGAGGAGACCGGTGTGCGTGCCGAAGTGATCGAACCGCTGTCCGAGGTCGAGTACGCGGTGGGCCCTGGCCAGCGGAAGATCGTCCACTACTTCGCGATGCGGCTCCGGGGAGAGTCCGGCTTCGCGGCCAACGACGAGGTCGACGAGATCCGCTGGCTGAGCCCGCGAGATGCCGCCGAGCTCGTCTCCTACGACCACGACCGGGCATTGTTGTCCTCGGGGGTCGAGCGGTTGATCTCCCTCGGGCGGGTGTGGCTCGTCCGACATGCCGCCGCCGGTGACCGATCGACGTGGGGCGACGACGACCGCCTGCGACCGCTCACCGGCAAGGGACGGCGGCAGGCCGAGGCGCTCGCCGCGGCGCTCGCCATCCACGACATCGATGCCGTGTACTCCTCTCCCTACGTTCGATGCCGGGAGACGGTCGAGCCCCTGGCCGCCAAAATCGGCCACCGCGTGCGGGACTCCGAGCAGCTCGCCGAGGGCGCGTCCACCCGCGACACCATGGAGTGGCTGCGGACCCAGGCCGGAAGCCGCGTCGTGGCGTGCAGCCACGGCGATGTGATCCCGGGGGTGATCCGTCGACTCGACGCGATCGGAGTCCCACTGCACAGTCCCACCGGTGTGTTGGATGTCAAGAAAGGGTCGATCTGGACGCTGGAGTTGCAGGGCGATCGGGTGCTCTCTGCGACCTACACCGCCCCACCGACGGTGTGATCACCCGACTCAGGCGAGGGCTTCTGTCACCAGCGCCTCCTGCTCCACGAGGTGGCGCTTGAGCGAGCCGGTGGCGGGGCTGGCGGCCGGAGCTCTGCCTGCGTAGCGAGGCTCCCTGTCGAAGATCCGGCGCAGCTCGTGCCACAGGAAGCCGTAAGCCCCCATGTTCTTCGGCTCTTCCTGACACCACACCACTTCGGCATCCCGATGCGCGGCCCCCACCGCCGCCAACTCCGGCTCCGGGACGGGGAAGAGCTGTGGCACCCGCACGATGGCCACCCCTGTGATCTCCTTGGCGTGGCGGTGCGCGATGAGGTCGTGATACACCTTGCCTGTGCACAGGACCAGCCGGCGGGCGTCGACGGGCACGGAGGGATCGCTGACGACCGGTTCGAACCGCCCGCCGGCGAGATCGGCTCCGGTCCCGAATGAGGCCTTCGTCCGCAGCAGCGACTTCGGGGTGAACACGACGAGGGGCTTGCGCGGCCGCAGCAGCGCCTGGCGTCGCAGCAGGTGGAAGTACTGCCCGCTCGTGGCGGGCACCACCACCCGCATGTTGTCGTGCGCGCACAGGTTCAGGAACCGCTCGATGCGAGCCGACGAGTGTTCCGGCCCCTGTCCTTCGTATCCATGCGGCAACAGCAACGTGAGACTCGTGCGCTCCCCCCACTTGCTCTCCCCCGGAGCCAAGAACTGGTCGATGATGACTTGCGCCCCGTTGGCGAAGTCGCCGTACTGCGCTTCCCACATCACCAGCGCCTGCGGCCACTCGATCGAATAGCCGTATTCGAACCCGACGGCGGCGAACTCGCTCAACAGCGAGTCGACGATCCGCACCCTGGTCTCGCCCTCTGTCAGGGTCTGCAGCGGGATCCAGCCCTCCCCGCTCTCGTAATCGGTGAGTTCGGCGTGGCGATGACTGAACGTCCCCCGGCGTGAGTCCTCGCCCGCCAACCGGATCGGGATGCCCTGGCGCGCCAGCGAGCCGAAGGCCAGCGCCTCGGCCGTCCCCCAGTCGATCGAGTCGTCGGCGAGTGCGCGACGCCGCTCGTCCAGCACCCGCTCCAGCTTCGGATGGATGACGTGCCCCTCGGGCGGGGTGGTGAGATAGCGCAGGATCTCGACCAGTTCTTCGAGAGGCACCGACGAGATCGGATCGGTGACCGGTTCGACCGTCGGACGCGGACCGCCGGCGGCCGGGCCCTTGTCCCGCGAGGCCTGGAAGGCCCGATCCATCTCCGTTTGGAACCCTGCCACGAGCTCCTGCGCCTCTTCGTCGGTGATGTCGCCCTGCGAGATCAGCCGCTCCATGTAGAGGTTCCGAACCGACCGGTGCTGATCGATCAGCTTGTACATGACCGGTTGGGTGTAGGACGGCTCGTCGCCCTCGTTGTGCCCCCGCCGGCGGTAGCAGATCATGTCGATGACGACGTCCTTGTGGAACGCCTGCCGGAAGGCGAACGCCACCCTCGCCATCCTCGTGACTGCCTCGGGATCGTCGCCGTTGACGTGGATGATGGGAGCGGCCACGGTCTTGGCCACGTCGGTGGCGTAGAACGAAGAGCGGGCGTCGAGGGTCGAGGTCGTGAACCCGACCTGGTTGTTGACGACGATGTGAACCGTTCCCCCGGTCCGGTACCCACGCAGCTGGGAGAGATTGAAGGTCTCGACGACCACCCCCTGGCCGGCGAAGGCGGCGTCACCGTGGATGAGGATGGGAAGCACCTGTTCGTGACCGGTCTTCCCGAGCCGCTCCTGCTTGGCCCGCACGACACCCTGGAGCACCGGATCGACCGCCTCGAGGTGGCTCGGGTTGGCGACGACCTGCACCGCGATCGACCCTTCCTCGGTGTCGTACTTGCCGGAGGCGCCGAGGTGATACTTGACGTCGCCCGAGCCGGCGAACGACTCGGGATCGAGTTCGCCCTCGAACTCACGGAAGACGCGCTCGTAGCTCTTGCCGATCACGTTCACCAACACGTTGAGGCGGCCACGATGCGCCATGCCGAAGACCGCTTCGCCCATCCCGTCGGCTTCCGCCGCTCCCAGCAGCGCATCGATGAGAGGGATGAGGCTCTCGGCGCCCTCCAGACCGAAGCGCTTCTGCCCGACGAACTTGGTGTGGAGGAACTTCTCGAATCCCTCGGCCTGCTCCAGCTTGCGGAGGATGCGGAGCTTCTCGTCCTTGCCGACCTCGACTCGCGCCCCTTCGAGCTGAGCCTGGATCCACTTCTTCTGCTCGGTCTCCTGCATGTGCATGTACTCGATGCCGACGGTGCGGCAGTACGCGTTGCGGAGCGCGGACAGGATCTCGCCCAGCTTCATCACGCTCGTCCCGCCGATCCCACCGGTGGCGAACTCGCGATCGAGATCCCAGATCGTCAACCCGTAGTGGAGCGGGTCGAGCTCCCGGTACATCGTCGGCTTCTTCTGGCGGAGCGGATCGAGATCGGCGATCAGATGGCCCCGTACCCGATAGGCGTTGATGAGTTGGAAGACCTTGGCCTGCTTCTCGGACCACTCCGGCGAGCCTTCGGGTGGGTTGTCGTCGACAGCCCATTTGGCGGGGGTGTACGGGATCTCGAGCGCGGCGAAGATCCGGTCGTAGAACTCGTCCTCGCCGAGCAGCAACTGATGGATCCGCCGCAACAGCTCGCCGCTCTGCGCCCCCTGTATGACACGGTGGTCGTAGGTGGACGTGAGCGTGATGGTGCGGCCGATGCCGTGCCGGGCGAGATAGCGGGGATCGGCTGCCTCGTATTCGGGGGGATAGCCGATGGCGCCCACGCCGATGATCAGCCCCTGTCCGGCCATGAGCCGCGGGACCGACTGCACGGTTCCGATCGTCCCCGGATTGGTGAGACTGGCGGTGGTGCCGGCGAAGTCGTCCGGCGAGAGCTTGTTGCTGCGGGCGCGGTCGACGAGATCCTCGTACGCGACCCAGAATTCCTTGAAGTCCATCCCGTCGGCGCCCTTGATGTTCGGGACCAGGAGCACCCGTTCCCCCGTGCCGCGCTCGATGTCGATGGCGAGCCCGAAGTTGACATGCGGATGCTGCACCACGTGCGGCTGACCGTCGACCTCGGCGTAGGACACGCTCAGGCTGGGGCTCTCCCGCAGGGCTCGCACCACCGCATACCCGATCAGGTGGGTGAAGCTGACCTTGCCGCCCGCCGGCAGCCTCCCCAGCTGGTTGTTGAGGATCAGCCGATTCACCTCGAGGAGCTTGGCCGGCACCACCCGGAACGACGTGGCGGTCGGGACGGCGAGCGACTCGTCCATCCGCTTGGCGATGGTGGCCGTGATCCCACGCAGGGGCGTCGTGTCCGAGGGAGGCTCAGCGTCCTTCGGCGTCTCCTCCGGCTCCGGGGATGGCTCCGGCTGGTCGGGCCCGATTTGCCCGGATGGCGCCGCGGCGGGTCGCGCCGGGTCTTCGCCGTTGGCGCCGGAGTCCACCCTGGCCGCGAAGTAGGCAGCCCACGACTCGCTCACCGAGCCGGGATCGACGATCCACCTGGCCCGCATCTCGTCGATCAGCCAGTCGTTCGGCCCGCGGTCGATCGTGTCGGCCATGTGTTCGATCCTAGGAGGACCCGGACGAGAGGGCACCGGTACGATCGGCCTCATGGCGGACGGCACGTTGTTCCTCGGGGGCTATCTCGACCCGGTGAGCGGCGAGCGAACGGGGGAGCATGTCCGCTTCGAGTCCTCCCACCTCACCACCCACGGTGTCATCGTCGGCATGACCGGCTCCGGCAAGACAGGACTGGGAGTGGCGTTGATCGAGGAGGCCCTGCTGGAAGGGGTGCCCTGCCTGATCCTCGACCCGAAGGGCGACATGACGAATCTCGCCCTCAACTTCCCGGATCTCGATCCGGTCGACTTCCGGCCGTGGGTCGACGAAGCAGCGGCCGCCAGGGAGGGTGCCGACCCGGAGACGGTGGCGGCCAGGACCGCCTCCCGGTGGGCGAAGGGCCTGGCGGAATGGGAGCTCGACGGGGACTCGATGCGCGCGTTGGGCGCTGCCGCCACCGTGACGATCTACACACCGGGTTCCTCCGCCGGTGTGCCCATCGACATCGTCGGGAGCCTGGCGGCGCCCTCGCTGCCCTGGGAGGGCAATGAAGAACTGCTGCGCGACGAGATCGAAGGCTTCGTGTCGTCGCTCCTCACCCTGGCCGGCATCGACGCCAGCCCGGTGGCTGCCCCCGAGCACATCCTGTTGGCGACGATCATCGAACAGGCGTGGGCGGCGGGCCGCGACCTCGATCTCGCCGGGCTGATCGGGGCGGTGGTGGAGCCGCCGATGCGCAAACTCGGGGTGTTCGACATCGACGCCTTCTTCCCGAAGAAGGATCGGACGTCCCTGGCCATGCGCCTCAACGGCCTGGTGGCGTCGCCGTCGTTCCGCTCGTGGATGCAAGGACAGGACCTCGACATCGACCGGCTGCTCCACGACGGCCACCGCCCGCGGGCGGCGGTCGTCTACCTGGCGCATCTGTCCGACCAGGAGAGCCAGTTCGTGGTCACGCTCATCCTCTCCAAGCTGGTGACGTGGATGCGCCGCCAGCCCGGCACCGGCGCCCTCCGGGCGCTGGTGTACATGGACGAGATGTTCGGCTTCGCCCCGCCCACCGCCGAACCGCCGTCGAAGAAGCCGATCCTGACGATCATGAAGCAGGCGCGCGCCTTCGGGGTCGGGATGGTGCTCGCCACCCAGAACCCCGTGGACCTCGACTACAAGGCGATGGCCAATGCCGGCACGTGGCTGATCGGCAGACTGCAGACCGAACGCGACAAGAAGCGGGTCCTCGACGGCATCTCGTCAGCGGGCGGAGGAGTCGACGTGGCGGCCATCGGCGACCTCGTCTCCGGCCTCGCCCAGCGAGCGTTCGTCCTGCATTCGACCAGGTCGGATGCGCCGCGAACCTTCACCACCCGTTGGGTGATGTCGTACCTCGCCGGGCCGCTCACCCGCGATCAGGTGGCGCGCCTCGCCGACTCACTCGGCCGGCCACCCGATCCCGACCGGTCAGCCGACCGGGCCGAGACGGTCTCGGACGACGCCAGCGTGGTGGCGCCGCCGGTGGCGGAAGGGATCGAGGTGGTGTGGGCCGCTCCCTCGACTCCGTGGAT
>CAZCRP010000011.1:0-24077 GCA_964501055.1 uncultured Acidimicrobiaceae bacterium | reverse complement strand
GAACTCCCCGCGGCCCTGCCGCCCGGTGTGGGGCTCGTGCTGCCGGACGGGGAGACGGGAGGCGTGGTGACGGCCGACGGGCGCTCCCTGGCGGCGACTGCCGCCGCTCAGCAGCGGGCGGTGTCGGCCTACACGGCGACGGGATGGGAGCTGGCGCTCCCCGTCCTCACCCGGGACGGGCCGGTGGTGGTGACCGCCACCGTGGCTCGCAGTGAGTTGCGAGCAGGCGTCGACCGGGCGTGGGCATTGCTGGGATTGCTCGGGGTGCTCGTGATCGCCGTGTCGCTGGCGCTGGCATCGCGTCTCGGTCGGTCGCTCACCTCGTCGGTCGCGGCCCTCGGCGAAGCGGCGCGTTCGCTCGCCGCCGGGGACCTGACGACCCGCGTCACGGTCGACGACCCGCCGGAGCTGGCCTCGGTGGCGGCGGCGTTCAACGAAATGGCCCCGCGACTGGAGGCGCTGATCGCGCGGGAGCGGGAAGAGGTCGCCGATCTCTCGCACCGTCTGCGAACGCCGCTCTCCCGGCTGCGCCTCCAGGCCGAGCGGGTCTCAGACGACGAGGTGCGCACCGCCCTGGTGGACAACCTGGATCGGTTGGACCGGGAGGTGGACGAGGTCATCTCCGAGGCGCGGCGGCGACCGGAACCGGTGCCGAGGGGGGTGGCCGACGTGGCGGGCTTCCTGGGGGACCGGGCCGGCTTCTGGTCGGTGCTGGCCGAGGAGCAGGGAAGGAGATTCGACGTCAGCCTCGATCTCCCCGCCACCGTGGCGGTAGGGGTGGGCGACCGGGAGCTGACGGCGGCGCTCGACGCCGTGCTCGGCAACGTCCTCGACCACACCGCCCCCGGGGTGGCGTTCGCGCTGCGAGGATCGCTCGTGGACGGCGACGTGCTGATCGTGGTCGAGGACCACGGCTCGGGACTTCCCGGCGACCTCGACCCGCTCGCCCGGGGCGTGAGCGGCGGCGGATCGAGCGGGCTCGGCCTGGACATCGCCCGTCGCACGGCCGAACGCGCCGGAGGCACCCTCCGGGTCGGGCGGTCGCCCGAGGGGGGTGCCTCCGTCGCGTTCGTGTTCCCCCCGGTCAGCCGCCGAGCTTGACCCGCAACTCACCATCGGCACGCAGTTCGAACTCGACTTCCTGTCCGTCCCGCTCGAAGGAGATCCTGATCCGGCGGGCGGAGGCCTCGTCGACTTCGAAGCTCCAGCCGGGATTGACGTCGACGGCCACCAGGGTCATCCCCGCCACGGTCACGGTGGCGGCGTCGGCGGCCGCATGGGTGCGCACATCGAGGGCGACGACGCGACGGTCGCCATGGTCGTCGTCGTGGGACCGATCGTCGAGTGACGTGCTGGTCGTCGTTCCGGGGGCGGTGGTCGTGGTGGACGGCCCCGTCGTCGGGGTTCGGTCGTCGTTCGGCACCGACGTGTCGGGAGCCGAGGTCCTCGTCCGCGCCGCGGCGGTCACGTCCACCGCGACGCCGCCACCGGCCGCGGTGGCCTCCGCCTTGGCGGTGGGGCCGATGTCGGCCCCCAGCTCTGCGCTGGCGAGCGCCACTCCCGAGATCCCGAGCACGATGGCGACGACGCCGGCGGCGAGGCGGTTGCTTCGCATGACATCTCCTTTCGAGGTCATGCGCACCATGCGGGGCGGCGGTTCAGCGCCGCCTCACCGCATCCTCAAGATGCGGTCAACGGGGTGGTGGGCGGGGGAGGCCGAAGGCGTCGTAGGAGTCGCCTCCTTCGTCGTAGCGGCACTGCACCTCCAAGAGGTGCTGCACGAACTCCGGGCGTGCGAACTGGCTGACGAACACGGAGGTCTCCTTCCGCAGCGCCTCGCCGAGGTCGGCATCCCGACCGGCGATCCACTCCGCCCACTCCCGCGCCGCGTCGAGGGCGGTGCCGGCCGGCACCAGCCGATCGACCAGACCGCTCGGGCTGGCCGACCGTCGCCGCCTCCGAGGCCACCCGGAAGTCGCACGACAGCGCCAAGAGATGGCCCCCGCCCCAGGCCTGGCCGTCGAGGGCGGCGATGGAGACCATCGGGCGGGTGTCGAGTTCCTACCCGGAGGAGTTGGGCGACACCCGCGGTCGGGTGGCTGACATGGACCTGTGCCGTCATCGTCACCTCCGACGGCCACCGTACCGGTCAGGTGTCGGTCAGTGCCTCCCGCAGCGTGGTCCATGCCAGGTTGGCGCACTTGATGCGGACGGGATAGTTGCGGACGCCCTGCAGGGCTTCGAGGTCACCGAGGACCGCCCCCGGCCGATCAGGGTCCAACTCCACTTCGCCGTTCGAGTCGAGGTCCATCATGCGCCGGAAGCGAGTGGCGAGCTCCTCGATCTCGGTCCGGCTCTTGCCTTTGATCGCCTCGCTCATCATCGATGCGCTGGACTGGCTGATCGAACAGCCGTGGCCGGTCACCGAGACCGCCGCCACCTTCTCGCCGTCGAAGGACAGCTGGAGCTCGATCTCGTCTCCGCACAGCGGGTTGACCCCTTCGGCGGTGGCGTCGGGGGCTTCCAGCTTGTCCCGGTTGCGCGGGTTGCGGTAATGGTCGAGGATGACCTCGCGGTAGAGCTCTTCGAGTGACATGTCTCAGATACCGAACAACGACGACGCCGTTTCCAATCCCTCCAGGAGGGCGTCGACGTCGTCGCGGGAGTTGTAGACGTAGAAACTGGCGCGGGCGGTGGCGGGGATTCCCAACTCCTTCATCAGCGGCTTGGCGCAGTGATGTCCCGCCCGGACCGACACACCCTGCTGGTCGAGGATGGTCGCCATGTCGTGCGGGTGGGCATCGCCGAGGGTGAACGAGATGACGCCGCCCCGGTCGTCGCCGGAGGGCGGGCCGTAGACCTGGGCCGCGGGGACTTCCGACAGCAGGGCGAGGGCGTAGTCGGTCAAGTCACGGTCGTGACGGGCGACCTCGGACATGCCCAGCGTCTCCAGGTACTCGATGGCGGCGATGAGGCCGGCGGCTTCGATGATCGGCGGCGTGCCCGCTTCGAACCGGTGGGGGATGGGTGCCCACGTGGACCGCTGCAGCTCGACCGTCGCGATCATCTCGCCGCCGCCCTCGCTCGGCTCCATCTGCTCCAACGCCTCCCGAGCCCCCCACAGGAACCCGATCCCGGTGGGGCCGAGCATCTTGTGGGCGGACACGGCGACGAAATCTGCCCCCAGCGCCTGCACGTCGACGGGATGGTGCGGCACCAGCTGGGCGGCGTCGACGACGGCGATGGCTCCCACCGAGTGGGCCCCGTCGATGACGGCTCGCAGCGGCGGCATGGTCCCCAGCACGTTCGACATGCCGGTGATCGACACCACCGCCACGTCGTCGCCGAGCTTGCGCTCGAACTCGTCGAGATCCAGCCGGAAGTCCTCGGTCAACCCGACGAAGTCGAGGACGGCGCCGGTCTTGCGGGCCACCATCTGCCAGGGGACGAGGTTTGCATGGTGCTCCATCTTCGACAGCAGGATCCGGTCGCCGGGGCGCAGGTGCTCTCCCCCCCACCCCCACGCCACCATGTTCAGGGCAGTGGTGGCGCCGCGGGTGATGACGACCTCGTCCTCGGAGCCGGCCTTGACGAACCGGGCGATCGCCCCCCGTGCCCGCTCGAATATCTCCGTCGACTCGAGTGAGAGGGTGTAGGCGCCCCGATGGACGTTGGCGTAGTGGTTCGAGGCGAGGTCGGACATCGCATCGATGACGGCAAGGGGCTTTTGACTCGACGCCGCCGAGTCGAGGAAGTGGCGGGCCTCCGTCCGCTGGAAGATCGGGAAGTCCTTGCGGACCTGGATCGGATCGAACATCAGGCGCGCTGGCGGAAGGCGTCGTACCCTTCCGCTTCCAGGGTCTCGGCGAGTTCCGGGCCACCGGACACGAGCACCCGGCCGTCCATGAACACATGCACGTGATGTGGTGTGACGTGGTCGAGCAGGCGCTGGTAATGGGTGATGATGAGGAAGCCGCGCTCCGGCGAGACCAGCCGGTTGACGCCTTGGGCGACGGTGCGCAGCGCGTCGATGTCGAGTCCGGAGTCCGTCTCGTCCATCACCGCCAGCAGCGGCTCGAGCACTGCCATCTGCAACACCTCGTTGCGCTTGCGCTCGCCGCCCGAGAAGCCCTCGTTGAGGTAGCGGTCGGCGAAGCTCGACTCCATGCCCAGGGCGTTCATCGCCTCCATGACCTTCAGGCGCAACTCCAGCACCGTGTAGTCCACCCCGGTCCGGTTGGCGAGTGCCTGGCGGAGGAACTGGGTGACCGACACCCCGGGGATCTCTTCGGGATATTGGAAGGCGAGGAACATCCCGCGCCTGGCTCGGTCATCGGGGGCGGCGGCGGTGATGTCGTCGCCGTCGAACAGGATGCGGCCGTCCGTGACGACGTAGTCGGGGTGTCCGGCCAGCACGTTGGCGAGGGTCGACTTGCCCGAGCCGTTGGGTCCCATGAGGGCATGGATCTCGCCTCGGTCGACGGTCAGGTCGACGCCCTTGAGGATCGGTTCGCCGTCGGCGGACGCGTGCAGGTCTTGGATCTGGAGAAGGGGGGTGTCGCTCACGTGGCCACCCTAGTTTCCACTACGCGGGTAGTGGAAATGTCACGGCACCAGCCGGAACATCGCCGCCTGGGAGATGTCGAGGGTGATGTCGAACCCGGTGATGTCCCCACTGCTTTCGTCCGGTGAGCGGAACGTCATCGACAGCTTCAGGCGGACCCGCTGGCCACTGGTCACGACGGTGCCTGTCACTGCGTCGAACTCCGTCTCGTCCCGGATGGTCGACTCGTGCACGGTGATCGAGAACTCGATGGCATCGAGGCGCTCTTGCAACTCGGCTGGGACCTCGTCGCCCTCCGCCACCTCGGCGAAGCGGAGGTACAGCTGGCGGAATTCGTCTGAGAAGTCGACCGTGTAGGCGTCGGTGGTGGTGACGGTGTGGATCAGGTAGCGGCCGTCGATCACGTCCACGATCTCCGATGTGGCGCGAACGATCACCGGCCCGGACTGTCCTGGCCGCTCCTCGACGCTCTCCCACGTGTCGCCGATCGCCAACTCCCGGTTCGTCGGGAAGGCGGGGCCGACGGGTCGGGCGAAGACATCATTGGTGAGACCGGTGAGTGCGGCGAGTCCGGCACCGACGACCCGCTCGTCGCCGTCGCTGCGTGCCAGCACCTTCCCCGACGGACTGACCGTGAGCAGGACGTCGACGGGGTCGATGCGGGCCAGCTCGGACTCGAGACCGCCCTCCTCGAGGCTGTCGACGATCCGGCGGTTGACGGTGCCCGAAACCCGGGTGTCGGGGAATCGGGCCGAGATGCGCATGTCCACCGCGTCCGGCCGCGACCCGGGAGAGAAGGCGTGCACCGCCTGACCGGTCGACTCGGTCACCAGGTCGGCGTCGATCGGGAGGCTCTCGTCACCCAGCCCGGGCGCGTCGCCGCGTGCTTCGAAGGCGATGTTCTGGGTGACGGTGACGTCGTAGACCGCTTCGTGGCCGGCCGGGAAATCGTACTGGAGGAGGGCGGCGGGTTCGGGGTGGTCGGTCGTGGCGGTGGTGGGGGACGGCGGCGCCGGGTCGGGTGCTGTTGCCTCGCCGGCAGGGGCGCAGGCGGCAAGACCGAGCAGGAGCAGGACTGTCAGGGCGCGGTTCGTCATGGGTCAGGCAGATCCACCAGGTGGGAGAAGGGTCGGGAACAGGGTACGGTCGCTCGCCATGAACTCAGCCAGTGTCGACCGGGTGCTCGCCGCGGGCCGGGCGCACGGCCTCGAAATCGAGGTGTCCGCCTTCCCGGCGGGGACGAAGACGGCGGCAGACGCGGCGGCGGCCATCGGCTGTGACGTGGCGGCGATCGTGAAGTCGCTGGTGTTCACGGTCGACGGGGAACCGGTGGTGGCGTTGGTGCCGGGTGACCGGCGGCTCGACACCGCCGCGCTCGGCGCGGTCGCAGGCGGGTCCGCCGTGGAGCGGGCGCCGCTCGAACTGGTGCGGGAGGCCACCGGTTATGCCGCGGGCGGCACGCCTCCCTTCGGTCATGTCCGCGTCCTGCCGGTGTTCGCGGACGTGTCGCTCCGCCGTCACGACCCGGTGTGGGCGGCGGCGGGGACGCCGTCGACCGTCTTCCCGATCGCCATCGCGGACCTGGAGCGCGTCGTCGGGCCGGTATGGGCGGACATCTCTCACTGAGGGGCAGCGCGCGTCGCGAGGCTGTCCTTCCGGCGGCGGGAGACCCGAATCCCCCACGCCAGCGCGCCGAGCATCGCTCCGGGATCGTCGAAATGCGCAGCTCTCCGTGCCTGTGCGCTCGCAGCCGCCCTGACCCACGAGCCGGGTCGCACACCCGCCTCCCGGGCGGCGCCCAGGTCCCCCCACAGCTGCACCCACCTGACTCCGGGCTCGGCCTCTCCCAATACGTCCTTCCGCCCGTCGACCAGCCGGTGGTACACCGCGGCAGGCAGGTTCACGCCGGCGCGGGCACCTGGGTGGTGCCACAGGTTGAACCGTGGGTTGACCTCCAACAGATGGAGCCGCCCGTCGGGGCCCCGCTTCAGGTCGACCTTCGCCACGCCCTGGAAGCCGAACGCGTCGAGCACCCGCTGGCCAACCTCCCTGCACTCGGGATCGGCAGTGATCTCGACGGCGGTCGACTGTCCGAACTCGGCGGGCGTGGTCCGGATCTTGCGACCGGTGAACCATCCAATCACGGTCCCGTCGTCGTCGACGAAGGCGTGGTAGCTGACGAGCCGGTCGGCCCCGCCGGGGACGTACTGCTGGACGACCAACGGCACCTCGCGGATCTCGGGCCTGTTCCACAGCGCGCGGAGCTCGGACGAGGTGGAGCACAGCACTGCCTTCCGCCCTTCCGCCACCGGCCTCCACGATTCGTCGGTGCGGTCCCGGAGGATGGGCTTGACCACGAGCGGCGGCTCGAGATCGGGAGGCTCGGACTCCGAGGGGACGGCGAACACCGCCGCTGGCACCGGCAGTCCGAGTTGCGCGCAGCGCTGCTGGAAGCGCTCTTTGTCGACCAGGTCCTCGACGGTCTCGGCGTGAGGGACCACGAACCGGTAGTGCTCCCCCAAGACCTCGCGGTACCTGGAGATGGCGAGCACTGCCGGGTCCTTCTGGTACATCAGGACGGGCGTCTCGTCGCGCGTGCGGGCGTAGTCCACGAGCTGTTCGACCACCGTCTCCGGCTCCTTCCACAGGTCGGCGAGTCGGAGCGAGCCGACGGTGTGACGCGACCACGCCGTTTCCGGGCCGGTCGGCCCGGCGGCGACGCACCGGATGCCGGCCATCCCGAGCGGACGGACGAGGTCCATGTCGCCGATCACGACGGCACGGGGGCGAGGTGTCATGGGCGTTGCATCGCCTCCCGCGCACGGTGGCGCAGATACCGGAGCGCGAAGTAGGCGGCGAGCGCGGGGCGCCGTCGTTTGATCCCGTTCGTGATCTCGGCCGCCATCCGGTCGCTCTTCGGTGACAGGATCGGCTCGTCGCAGACGGCGTCCTGGCGGAGCATCTCGCACACGCTCCCACTCTCGGGATAGCGGACCACCGCCCGGGGAAGCTCGCGGAGCCGGTGAGCATCGACGCTGTAGGCGGAGGCGGCTCCCGCCGCCCGTCGGAGATCGGCTGCCCGGCTGTTCTGACGGGGGGTGCACCGGGCGTTGAACACTTCGACCACGTCTGCTCGCGCGGCCAGTTCGGCCGGGTCGGAGTGGCCGCGGAAGGGATGTGGCAGCCACACCAGGCCACCCATCTCGGGCACGATCTCCACGAGGTCTGCCCAACGGAGGAGACGTTCGACGGGAGGTGGGTCCGCTCCGGGTTCGAAGACGACGATGACGTCCCCCCGATCGGTGCGCAGCTCAGCGGCAACCGGAACGGTGATGCCGGGTGCTGCCGTTCGGCAGTGGGCGGCGAACTCGCGGGCGCCGTCGAATGTGTCGTGATCGGTCACGAGCGCCAAGTCGATCCCGAGCGACGCCAGCGTCGCGGCGAGGGCGGCGGGGCGGATCCGGCTGTCCCAGGAGCGATGCGTGTGGATGTGAGTGACCGCGGTGACCATGTTGACCCGTTACTGACGGCGGTTGGACCGACGGGTCAGGGCGTGAGAGCGGCGTACGTCATCTCCACCCCCACCCGGTCGGATACGTCGAGCCACTGTAGGTAGTAGCGGGTGACGCCGACCAACTCGAGGGCCGCCATCGCCTCGCTGACCTGGTCCGGCGTCCCGGCGGGCAGGCCGGCGTCGCGCCAGCGGCTCTCCAGTTCCGATGGGCTGACGTCACGGTTGGACGCCTCCCGCTCGAGTCGGGCGGCATAGGCGCGCCGATCCGGGGCGGTGAAGACCTGGCCCATCACGGTGCACTCGACGGCTCCCGGGTCGCGCCCGGCCAACTCCGCTGCTCGTCGCATCTCGGCGATCTTCGGACCGATGACCTCGGGCCGGGCGATCAGATGGTTGTACTCGTCGGCGTGGGTGCCCGCCAGCCGCGGGGTCTTGGTCCTGCCGGTCCCGCCCACGACGAGCCGGATGCCGTCCGGCTTGGGGGTGATGTCACCGTCGAGCGAGTACCGGTTCCCTGCGTAGGTCGAACGACCGGGAGCGAAGGCCGCCCGCAGGTAGGCGAGCGCCTCCGCCAGCCGCTCGAACCGTTCCGTCCACTCCGGGAAGGGCAGCCCGAACACCTCGTGCTCCCGTTCCATCCATCCGGTGCCGACGCCCAGATCGAGCCGTCCGCCCGACATCTGATCGATGGTGGCGGCCGTCTTGGCGATGCCGGCCGGGTGGCGGAAGGTGATGGGGCTCACGAGCACACACAGGCGGATGGACTCGGTGTCCCGGGCCAATCCGGCCAGGGTCGCGAACGCGTCCGTGGCCTCGGGCTGGGGGTCCCGTCCCGAGTACCAGTGATCGCTGCGGGCGAAGCTGACCATCCCCTGATCCTGCGCCCAGCGGGCGAGGTCGAGTAGTTGGTCGTAGGTTCCACCGAGTTGTGGCTCGGTCATGAGGCTGAATCGCATCATGCCACCGTATCGGGATGGGCCGGCCGCCGGCTGGCATCCGTCCCACGCCTGGGCCACACTGCCAGGATGATCCGCCTCGTCCCGCTGCTGGCCGTCGTCCTCGTCTTCACGGCACCCGGCTCGCTTGCGGCGACCGACACGCGGACCGAACCGCCGGCGACGGCGCTCCCGCCCGGTGGCACCTTCGTCGACGACGACGGGCACGTGCACGAGGGCGGCATCGAGGCGCTGCATGCCGCGGGGGTGACGAATGGGTGCTCGGTCACCCCCGCCCGGTTCTGTCCCGACGAGCCGGTGTCGCGCGAGGCGATGGCGGCCTTCCTCTACCGGGCGCTGGGGTTGGTTCCGGGGGAGGCGACGAACCTCTACATGGACGACGACGAGTCGCCGTTCGAGATGGAGATCGATGCCCTGACCGTCGCCGGTATCAGCACCGGCTGCGGCAACGGGTTGTTCTGTCCCACCCGCCGCGTCACGCGGGCCGAGATGGCGACGTTCCTCGTGCGAGCCTTCGCCGGCGAGGCGGCGGAGGCGGACCCGGTGCCAGACGCCTTCGGCGACGACGACGGCTCGTTCCACGAGCCCGACATCGACCGTCTGGCGGCGATGGGGATCACCCGCGGCTGCGGGGTGGGACGGTTCTGCCCAGACGACCCCGTGACGCGGGGTGAGATGGCCAGTTTTCTCACCAGGGCGATGGGCCTCGCCCCGCTGATCCCCCCGCCGCGGCCGGGGGCCCGGTTCCTCCCCGGATTCACCACCCACCACAACTGCTGTGAGACCCGCGTCCGCAACATCCATCTGATGGCGGACCAACTCGACGGCCAGGTCATCGCGCCGGGCGAGGTGTTCTCGCTCAACCAGCGACTGGGGCCCCGCCGGGAGGCAGACGGGTATGTGCCGGCCGCGATCCTGCTGGACGGGGAGCTCTACTGCTGTGACCACCCGCTCAACATCGGTGGGGGGACCAGCCAGGTGGCCACGACCCTCTACAACGCCGTGTTCCGGAACGGCTTCGAGATCGTCTCGCACCGCCCCCACAGCCGCTACATCAGCCGCTACCCGCTGGGCATCGAGGCCACGCTCGGCTATCCGACCCCCGACATCGCGTTCCGCAACGACAGCCACACGCCGCTCACCATCCGCACCTCGTACACGGCGACGTCGATCACCGTCGATCTAGAGGGCGACGACCTCGGCCGCCTTACCTCGTGGCGGGTCGACGGCTCGGCGACCTACTCGGGCGGAGGGGCGGTGACGGTGCTGCGCACGATCCAAGAACACGACGGGACGATCCGCCACCAGACGTGGTTCTGGTCCTATCAGTCCGGCTGACCGGTCGCCAGGTCGACCGCCGCCCTGGTCGCCGCGACGGCGCGGGTGATGTCATCGAGGGAACTGGCCGACATCTGGAGATAGACCCGCCTGATCCCCGCCTCGGCGTACGCCGCATAGCGGCCCGCCGCCTCGTCCGGCGTCCCGTACGGGACCTCGAGCCGGTCGAGTGCGGCTCCCGCCTCCGCCGGCGAGGCATCCATGCGCTCTGCTCTTCTCTGCAGCATGGAGGCCGCCGACTCGGCATCCGGGCCGACGGCGGCGGGGATGGCCGTCGAGACGAGGATGGCGGCGGGATCCCGCCCTGCCGTCCGGGCGGAGTCGAGGCAGCGATCGATGCGATCGGCCATGGACTCTTCGTCGTCCGGGAACGCGTTGAACTCGTCGGCAAACCGGCCGGCCAACGCCGGAGTCCGACGTTTGCCGCCTCCGCCGACGACGAGGCGGAGATTCGACGGCTGCGGCTGGGGATCGAAGGAAGCCAGCCGGTAGTACCTTCCCTCGAAGCCCGTCCCGGATCCGTCGATTCCGGCCCGCACGTACTCCAGGACCTCCTCCAGTCGATCGAATCCCTCCCGCGACGGATACAACTCGAGCCCGAACGCGTCGTGCTCGGCTTCCATCCATCCTGTGCCGATCCCCAGCGTGAATCGTCCGCCCGACATCAGATCGAGGGTGACGCCTGCCTTGAGGTGGACGGCGGGATGGCGGAAGGTGAGTGGGCTGACCAGGCTGCACAACTGGAGGCGGGAGGTTTCCCGGGCGATCCCTCCGAGAATCACCAACTGATCGTATCCCGCGCTGGTCAGATCGGGCCGGGCCAGGTAGTGGTCGGCGACTGCCAGCACCGGCACGCCCTCCGCCTCACACCAGCGGGCCAGCGCCAGCGTGTCGTCGTAGCCGCGCATCGTCTGCACGCACACCTCGATGGTCACCAGCCGCGGCTCCGCCACTCGGCCGCATGGGGCTCTTCGGCCCCGATCGTCGTCTCCGCCCCGTGTCCGGGATACACCACGGTGGGACCCGGGAGGGTGAACAGGTGCGCTTCGATCGAGTCCATGATCTGACCGAAGCTCGAGTAGTCCCAGCGGGTGGCCCCCGGACCGCCGGGAAAGAGCGTGTCGCCGGTGAAGACCACCGGCTCGAGCACGAAGGACACCGAACCAGGTGTGTGCCCTGGGGTGTGGAGGGTGTGCAGCGCGATCCGCCCCACTTCGATGACCTGACCGTGGGACAGCGTTTCGTCCGGTGCGCGCTCGGCGATGTCGATGTCGGCGGGGTGCAGCAGCCACGGGACGCCGAGCGCGTCCTTCACGGCGTCCAGTGCCTGGATGTGATCCCAATGCCCGTGGGTGGTGAGGACGGACTGCACATCGAGCCCCGCGCACGCCGCCAGGATCCGCTCGGACTCGGCGGCGGCGTCGACCACCACCGCCGCGTCGGTGGCTGCGCACGCCACGACGTAGGCGCAGTTGTCGAACTCGCCGACGTTCAGCTTGGCGACCCGGATGGCGTCGTCCTCGTACGACCAGTTCATCGTGGCTCCATCTCCAGCAGCGCCTTGGCGTGCCCGGCGAAGTCGAAATCCGGGTCGAGCATCCGCTGGAGCGTGTAGCCGTTCAACGCCGCCAACAGCGCCTCGACCTGCCGTTGGGCATCGGCTTCGTCGAGCCCGGGACGGTCACGGCGCAGCGCGGCGGTGAAACGGGCGACTCGCTCGGTGTGGTGGCGGATCATGCGGGATCGGATGCCGGCATCTGTGATCCCCCCGGACAGGCCGACGGTGATGTAGACCCTGGCGAGCTCCGGCTGATCGTCGACGAAGCGCACGAATGCCTCGACCAGGTCCGTGACGTGGTCGGTCCCGAGGCGCTGGGGATCGGGGTCGACGGCGACGATCGCCTGTTTGACGACCTCGAGGACCACCGTCTCCTTCGAGTCGAAGAGGTTGTAGAAGCTGCCGGGGCGGATTCCCGCCGCCTCACAGATCGCCTTGACGGTGGCGGCCTCGAGCCCGGCCTCGGCCAGGACCCGGCGGGCGGCAGCGACGATGCGCGTCGCCGTCTCTTCACCAGCCCGGTTTCGCATGCGGGGACGGTACCCGAACGTGATCGAGGAAGTTGGACTGTTCTTGAGTGCAGACTCAAATTATACTGAGAGCAGATTTCCGCCGAACCCCCGAAAGGACGGCACATGAGCCACTATCGATCGAACCTCGAGGACATCGAGTTCGTCCTGTTCGACGTGCTCGAGGTCGAGCCCCACCTCTCGGCCTTCGATCTCGACCGCGACACCGCCCTGGCGATCCTGGCGGAGGTGGAGCGCCTCGCCACCAACGAGTGGGCGGCGTCCTTCGTCGACGCCGATCGCATCCCGCTCGAACTGGTCGATGGCTCGGTGACACTGCCCGCCTCCCTGCAGGCGTCCCTCGCCGCGGCGCGGGCCGGCGGCTGGGATCGCTTCGGCCTGCCGGAGGAGTTGGGCGGGACCCCGGTGCCGCCCACGCTGATCTGGGCGACGCAGGAGTTGCTGCTCGGTGCGAATCCGACCGCCATGTTCTACGGGGGGAGCGGATTGTTCGCCCTGGTGCTGTTCGACGAGGGGACCGAGGAGCAGAAGAAACTCGCCAGGATGATGGTCGACCGGAACTGGGGCGGGACGATGGTGCTCACCGAACCGGACGCCGGATCGGATGTGGGAGCAGGCGTCACCCGGGCCACGCACGTCGAAGGCCTCACATACCACCTCGAGGGTGTCAAACGGTTCATCACCGCCGCCGAGCACGACGCCGCCGAGAACATCGTCCATCTCGTGCTCGCCCGGCCCGAGGGCGCGCTGGCAGGCACCAAAGGTCTGTCGATGTTCGTGGTGCCCAAGTTCCTGGTGAACGAGGACGGATCGCTCGGGGAGCGCAACGGGGTGTTCGCCACCCACCTCGAGAAGAAGATGGGGATCAAGGGGTCGACGACGTGCGAGCTGACGTTCGGCACGGAGCGACCCGCCGTGGGCTATCTGGTCGGGGGAGTGCACGACGGCATCCGCCAGATGTTCCGGGTGATCGAGCACGCCCGAATGACGATCGGGATGAAATCGGCTGCCACCCTCTCCACCGGGTATCGCAATGCGGTCGAGTACGCCAAGCAGCGGCACCAGGGTCCGGACCTGGCCGAGGCGACCGACAAGACCGCGCCGAGGGTGCCGATCCTCTCCCACCCTGACGTGCGTCGGATGCTCATCACCCAGAAGGCGTACGCCGAGGGACTGCGAGCCTTGGTGTTGTACGCCGCCTGGTGTCAGGACATGGCGCTGCTCGACCCTCAGGACGACACGTGGGAGCGCCGCTCGGACTTCCTGCTCCCTCTCGTCAAGGGGTACTCGTCGGAGAAGGCGTACGAGCTGCTGGCGATGAGCCTGCAGGTCTTCGGTGGCTCGGGTTACACCCAGGACTACCCGATCGAGCAGTACATCAGGGATGCCAAGATCGACACCGTCTACGAAGGCACGACCGGGATCCAGGCGCTCGATCTCTTCTTCCGCAAGATCGCCCGCGACCAGGGACGGACGGTCAGCGCGCTGGCGGCGGACATCGCGTCGTTCGTGAAGGCCACCCACGACGGTGACCCGATCGCAGACCAGCGGATCGTCCTCGGCCGCATGTTGGACGACGTCCAGGGTCACATCGGGTCGATGGTCGCCGACGGAATGGCGGCGATGAGCGGGGAGAGGGACCGGATCTATCGGGTGGGTCTGCACGCCAACGCCCTGCTCGAATCGATGGCCGAGCTGGTGATCGGATGGCAACTGTTGCGCCAGCTCGAGGTGCTGGGCGATCGGTCCGACGACTTCGCCCTCGGCAAGGGAGCGGCGGTGCGGTTCTACCTCGACGACGTGGAGCCGAAGATCCGGGCCCGCCGTGGCAGAGTCGAACAGGAGGACGGCTCGCTGATGGAACTCCCCGACGGCGCCTGGTGATCGCCTGCGTGTGGCGCCGCGGGTGCCCGGCGGGACGCCCCCTATCCTCCGCGCAGTGAACTTCGCCTTCTCCGAGGAACAGGAAGAGCTGCGCCGTTACGCCCGTCAGTGGATGACGGAGCGGCTGCCGCTTCCCAGGGTCCGCCAGCTGATGGCAACACCCCAGGGCTTCGACCGCGCCGATTGGAAGGCGGCCGCCGAACTGGGATGGCAGGCGATGGCGATCCCGGAGGAGTACGGCGGCGCCGGCTTCGGGCTCCTCGAGCAGGCAGTGCTGTTGGAGGAGCAGGGGAGGGCCCTGTTCTGTGGGCCCTTCCTGTCCACGGCGGTGGGCGCCGCCAACGCCATCCTGCTGGCGGGCTCCGAGGAGCAGAAGACGACGCTGTTGCCCGCCATCGCCGCCGGAGAACTCGTCGCCACGCTGGCCGTGACCGAGGAAGGAGCCGGCTGGGACGGCGAGAACCTCGCCACGTCTGCGGCCCGCACCGGCGATGGCTGGACCATCGACGGCACGAAACGGTATGTACTCGACGGCCACACGGCGGATCTTCTCGTGATCGCCGCCCAGACCGTGGACGGGGTGGGGCTCTTCGTCGTGGAGGCCGGCGCCCGGGGAGTAGACCGAGCGGCCCTGCCGGTGCTGGACGAGACCCGCAAGCAGGCTGCGGTGACCCTGTCCGAGGTGTCAGTGGGAGAGGACGCCCGCCTGCCGGCGGCGGACGGCGCGACCCTCGCGCGGCTGCACGACCTCCTCACCGTCGCGCTGGTGCTCGAACAGGTCGGGGGGGCGCAGGCGACGCTCGACATGGCCGTGCAGTACGCCAAGGATCGGGAGCAGTTCGGCAAGCCGATCGGGTCGTTCCAGGCGATCAAGCACATGTGCGCCGACATGCTGGTGGCGGTCGAGAGCGCGCGCGCCGCGGCGTACTACGCCGCCTGGGCCGTGGCCGAGGAGCACGAGGAGGCAGCCACCGTCGTCCCGCTGGCCAAGGCGCATTGCTCGGATGCCTTCTTCCGCTGTGCGGCGGACAACATCCAGGTCCACGGCGGCATCGGGTTCACGTGGGAACACGACGCCCACCTCTACTTCAAGCGGGCGACGAGTTCGCAGGTGATGTTGGGCTCGCCCGCAGAGCGTCGCCGCCAACTGGCGGACCGCCTCGGTCTCTGATGACGGGCCCCACCCTGGTCGTTTTCGTCGGCCTTCTCGTCGCTCTGTTGCTCGGGATCGTGGCGGCGTTGGTGTGGCAGGAAGCCCGCAAACGCTCCTTCGACTCGGGGCCCTCCTATGTCATCGCCGACGTGAGCGACCACGTCAAACGCCATCTGGCAGCCGCCGTCCTCGACCGCCTCGGGCCCGACGGGATCGACCGAATCATCGACTGGGAGATCCGCTACCTGGTGCGGGACGGCGGCGAGGGGGCGGTCGCCGGGGGCACGGAGTCCTCGGTTGCCTACGTCGTCGACCGGATCGCCCAGTTCCACGGTGTGTCCTACGCTCATGACGATGTGAGGGCGGTGCTCGCCCTGGAGGCCGAATACCTGATGAGCGTGGGCGCAGTGGGCGCACCGGTCGTCATGGAAGGAGATGGAGAAGCGTGATCGTTCGGTGCGGATCCTGTCGGACCGAGTTCGACGTCCCCGGTCCTGGCCGGTTCAGTTGTCCCGTCTGCGGGTCGGTGAACATGGTGCGAGCCGCCGGCGGCGCACCCCCGCCCGGAGCGGGGGGCGGCCTGGCGACGCCGCCGCCACCCCCGCCTCCGCGGCCAGATCCGCCCTCGCCGAAGATGACGTGTCCCGAGTGCTCCTTCTCGTTCATCGTCGGAGCGATCGAGATCGCCACCTGTCCCAATTGCGCGGCCGAGGTCCGCACCGGCTGGGTGCCGCCCGAGAACGGGGACTGATGGGGCGTCTCCGTCGCTTTCCCGACCATCGCCACATCGGCGACCGGGGGTCGATGCGCTTCTACGACTGCGACGAGGAGTCGGAGTTCGCCGAACTGCAGGAGCGGGCGGAGCTCCTGGCGGACGCCAACCTGCTGCAGACCTTCGGACCCGACACCCCCGAGGAAGCGGCGAACCGCGGCTTCTCGCCGCTGCCCGGTCGAGCTCGTCAGGGCAGGTAGCGCAACTCGGCGGCCTTCAGCTCGTCATCGTCCTGCAGCCGGAACAACTCCGCCACCGGCGCGATCTCCTCCTCGACTGCTTCGATGGAGCGGGCGGCATGGATCGTGGCCGCGGTGCGTTGCATGGCGGTCACGCTCGCCCGGATCAGGTGGTTGGCCCATATCACCAGGCTGACGCCCAGGTCGCCGAAGACCGGTGTGGGGGTGCGGTGGTAGGTGGTCGGCACGATCACGACCGGCGCACGGCCGTCCCAGAGTCGCATGAACGACTCGATCTCGGCCGCGGTCTGTTGCTTGCTGTGCATGAGGATGGCATCTGCCCCTGCGTCGGCATACGCCTCGGCGCGGCGGAGCGCCTCGTCGAGCCCCCAGCCCGCGATGAACGCCTCGACCCTCGCCACGACCGAGAACAACTCGTCTGCTTGGCTGTCCTTGGCGGCACGGATCTTGCCGGCGAACTCGGCGATGTCGGCGAGCGGCTGATTCTCGCTCCGAAGGAAGGAGTTCGTCTTCGGGAAGACCTTGTCTTCGATGCACATCGCCGCGACGTCGCGTTGTTCGAGCTTGCGGACCAGCCGGCGAACGTTGTTGAAGTTCCCGTAGCCCGTGTCGGCGTCGAGCATGAGCGGGATCGTGGAGGCGTCGGTCATGTACTCGACCACGTCGAGTACCTGAGTCCAGCTCGCCTCGTTGTTGTCCCGCACCCCGAGCGAGGCGGAGATCGCCAGCCCGCTCGCCCAGATCCCGGCGAAGCCCGCCTCCTGCACCACCCGGGCGCTGAGCCCGTTGTGCGCCTCCAGCAGGAACTCGACCTCTCCGGACTGGAGGAGGGCTCGAAAGCGCTCGTTCTTGGTCATCTCGTCCTCTCTGCGTGTCCTAAATGACGACGAAGTTGCGGGGAATTCCTGGCATGAGCTCGTGGTCGGCAGGGGGCCGGCGGATGCTCTCGACGATCAGGCGGCCTATCTCTCGCTGGGTGTCGATCGTCGCGGCCCCGATGTGGGGCGTGAGCAGCACGTCTTCACGATCGGCCAGGGGTGAAATCGCCCCGTCGCCTTCGGCGGAGTGGACGTCGAGTCCGGCGCCGGCGAGATGCCCGGACTCGAGCGCCTCGCGGAGCGCAACTTCGTCCACCACGCCGCCCCGCGCCAGGTTGACGAGAATCGCTCCCTGGCGCATCGAGGCGATCGCCCTGGCATCGATCAGATTGCGGGTCGAGGGTTGCAGCGGCACGTGGACGCTGACGAAATCCGAGCTCTGCAACACCTCGTCCAAGCCGGTCAGCCGGATGCCGAGGCCCGCCAGGCGGGCGGCGATGTCCGGATCGGGATGCTCGACGCATCCGGTGACGGTCATTCCCCACGCCGCGCCCAGCGCTCCGGTGCGCTGTCCGATGTTGCCGGCACCGACGATCCCGAGCGTGCGGCCGGTGAGGAGCCGCCCGTGCGCCTGCTGTTTCACCCAGTGACCTCGTCGCCACTCCTGGTCCGCCCATCTGAGCCGGCGCGCCAGCGCCAGCATGTGCGCGAACGCCAGCTCCGCCACTGCCATCGCTCCCGGCCCCGGGATGCGGACGAACCGCACCCGCATCGAAGCCAGGTGCTCGAGGTCGATGTTGTCGTACCCGGACCCGGCGCGGATGATGAGGCGGAGCGACGTGGCGGCTTCGAGGACCTTCGCCGATATCTCGACCCCGCTGCGGAACACGAGCGCCTCGCAGTCCGCGATGCGTTCTGCGAGGTCCAGTTCGTCGGCGCCGACGGCCAGCACGAGATCGTGGTCCGCGCCCAACTCCTCGAGGGCCTCGCGTGCGATCGAACTCGCGATCAGAACCTTCATTTCCTGGCACCTCTCGTGTAAGTGGGTCGGTTCGACACCGTCATTCCTCGTCCCCCACGTAGACATACGCCCCGGCGTCATGTCTGTCGCCTCTCCGGGTGGTGCCGTCGAGGTCGGTCGCGCCGCCGCCGCCGGCAGGGGAACCGGCGCCCACGGCGGGGGATCCGGAGGACAGACGGAAGTCCCCCTGGTAGGGCGAACGGAACCTCGCCCCTTCGATGTCAGGTACGGACACGTTGCCGGCCGCCAGCACGTTCTCCCTTTCACCGAGATCGACCGCCTCGCTCCCCACCGCCACGAGGAGGTTGTTGGTGATCTCGTGGCCGTCACCGACGTCACTCCGGAACATGATCCCGTTCCTCGTCGCCGCCACGACCGTGTTGTGCCACACGAAGACCGGCTGATCGACGTTCGAACCCGAGCGGATCGTGATCCCGTCGCCTTGCTCCGGCGCCCGGGCACCGCTCCCGACGACGAGGTTGTCGTGGATCCGATTGCCACCGTTGCCCTGCACGAAGATCCCCTGCGCCGCGCTCGACACGATCACGTTGTGGTGAATGTCGCACACGCTCCCCCGGTTGGCGACGATCCCGGTGCGCTGATTCGGGCGATTCTCGACTCCGGCGAGCACCACGACGTTGTGCGCGATCGCGCAGTCGGCCACGGCGGATCCGACCTGGATCCCATCCCAGCCCGACTCGACCACCAGGTTGTCGGTCACCTCGACCCCGACCAGGACCGGGTCCTCACCCGCGTCGTAGAACGAACTCCCCAGGTACATGCCTTCGGTTCCGACGCCGCGTAGGTAGCTCGAGTGGATCGTGATGCCTTCGAGGACGAACGAGTCCCGGTGCGCTCCCTCGTCGGGCTTCGAGCGGATGTGGATCCCGGCATGGGACGTTCCGGTGATCTCCACGTGGTCGATCGTGATCCAGGCGGTGCGGGCTGCCCCCGAGATCCCCCGTCCGGTCCCGGCGATCACGATTCCGCAGTGTTGCTCGCCCATCGGGTGCTCGGCACCACAGGCGACGTCGTCTTCGCCCGCGCCGGAGATCGTGACATGGGTGCTGTCGGTCACGCCGATTCCGGAGTAGTCGTTGTGAGTCCCGACGATGGTGACCCGTCCGAGGTTGACGAAGACGACCGGAGCCTCGGGCGCGCCGTGGACCGACGTGATCCGGAGCGGCCCCCGCTCCCCGCCCGCGAGGCACACGGTGGCGCCTGGCGGCAACGGATCGACCTCACCGTCCACCGTCCGCTGATCGGGCGGGATCACGAGGTCGCAATGGGCGTCGGGCGCGACGATCTCCTCGGAGTCTGCGGGGATCTCGACGGGTGGTGGGCGCACGGCGAGTGAAGACGCCTCCTGCAGTGAGGTGGAGCGAAAGCGAGGGGAGTCGTCGACGCTCGGCTCGGCAGGCGCCCACAGGACAGCGGTGCTCGTGGCTGCCGCCACGGCGAGCCCCAGCCCGATGAGGAAGGATCTGTTCAATGCCCCGCGCTCCTACCGATGCGATGGACGGTATCGACGCGCCCCGCCTACCGATCACGCGACCGACGCGCACGGTAACACGGCGTGGTCGGAGTACCACCCACAGTGATGGACGGGGGTTCTCCGCAGCAACGTGGACCGGGATACCCTGAGCCACCGCATGTCGCGGCACCTGGCACACACGAAGAAGGCGTCATGGAGAACGGTGCTCGGGTCCCTCTTCTCCGAGACAGCCTGGGGAGTGGGGAGCTGGCTCACCCTCGCCGTGCTCGCGCTCATCCCCGCCCTCGTGGCACGCGGACTCTGGCTCATGGCCGTCGCCGAACCATTCACCGATGAGGCGGCTGCCACGTTGAGCGCCAACGTGGCGGGCGTCGTCACCTGGGTCGGTGGGGTAGCCGGGGTCAGGCGTTTCTTCCGCCGTCGGCGCCGCGTCGGACGCCATGCCGCGGGCGTGAGCGCACCGCGCTCGTAGACCGCGATTCATCTCCAATTCATGTGCCGCACAATGTCGTGACACTCGGCTACACTCCGTGGCGGGCGAATGGGCGTGCACCGGGGAGGGTGCAGTGGGGAGGCAACAAGTGTCAATTGGGGCATCCGTGATGGCGGCTCGCCGTCAACCGGGTTCTGTGCGATCGTCGAACGCCGGGCGTATGCCGCGTTCGGCCAATGGGCGGCGGCATCATGCTTGAGCCGCGGGCCGTCGGTCAGGGGTATGTGATCGTGGCACCGCGCCGTGTCGAAGGCGGGTATCTGGCGGTCAAACGAGTCGTCGACCTCCTCGTCTCGGGCACCGCCTTGCTGATGCTGTCGCCACTCTTCGTGGCCGTGGCGGCTGCGATCAAACTCGACACCCGTGGCCCGGTGCTGTTCCGCCAGGAGCGGATCGGGGCGCGCCGGGTGCGGGAGGACGGCGTCGTCCGGTGGGAGCCGGTGCCGTTCACCTTCTTCAAGTTCCGCACCATGAATCCCGACGCGTCGTCCGCGCTCCACCAGAGCTACATCGCCGCCTACATCAACGGGGACTCTTCGAAGATGGCGGAAGCAGCCGGGGCGGCGGCGGGCACCAACACCTACAAGCTCGTCAACGATCCCCGCGTCACCCGCGTCGGCCGGATGCTCCGCAAGCTCAGCATCGACGAGCTCCCGCAGCTCTGGAACGTCTTCCGCGGGGACATGTCGCTCGTCGGCCCCCGTCCCGCCATCGGCTACGAGGTGGAGATGTACAAGGAGCACCACTACGGGCGGCTGGCGGCCAAGCCGGGCATCACCGGGCTGTGGCAGGTGAGCGGCCGCGCCGAGATCGGTTTCGAGGAGATGGTGGAACTCGACTGCGAGTACATCGAGAAGCGCTCGCTGCGGTACGACCTGGCGCTGTTGCTCAGGACGATCCCCGTGGTCCTCTCGACGAGGGGAGCGGGATGATGCCGTCTCTCAGAGTGGGTGCGATCGGCAGTGGGTACTGGGGCCCGAACCTCATTCGGAACTTCGTCGAGAACCACGACACCAGGGTGGTCGGCGTGGCCGACCTCGACCCGGCTCGCCTGGCCGCCATTCGCGGACGGTTCCCCCAGATCGCGACGTTGACCACCGATTACACCGACCTCTTCCACCTGGGGCTCGATGCGGTCGTCGTGAGCACGCCACCCGAGACCCACGGCGACATCGTCGCCGACTGCCTCGAGCACGGGCTCAACGTGCTGGTGGAGAAGCCGCTCACGACCGACGTGGCGACCGGCGTGAGACTGAAGGAGCTCGCCGATGATCGCGGGCTCGTGCTCATGGTGGGACACACCTTCGAGTTCAACCCGGCGGTGCGGGCGCTCAAGACCATGCTCGACGACGGGATCGCCGGTGACATCCGCTACATCGACGCAGTCCGAGTGGGGCTCGGGTTGTTCCACCCGCGGCTCAACGTGGTCTGGGATCTCGCCCCCCACGACATCTCGATCCTCATCCACATCCTCGGGGAGATGCCGGAAACCGTGAGCACCCAGGGGATCGCATGCGTGCAGGACGACGTCGAGGACGTGGCGTACCTCACGCTGATGTTCCCGAGCGGGATCCTCGCCCACATCCGATTGAGCTGGCTCGACCCGATGAAGACGCGCCGGCTCACGGTCGTCGGGAGCCGCAAGATGATCGTGTACGACGACGTGGCGCTTGACGAGAAGATCCGCCTGTACGACAAGAGGGTCGACGCCATGCCGCGCACCGACACGTTCGGCGCATTCCAGTTCGCATATCACCACGGCGGGATCGAGATCCCTCCCATCGACTTCCAGGAGCCGCTCCGTCTGGAATGCCAGCACTTCGTGCAGTGCATCCGCGACGGCGAGCGGCCGCTGACCGACGCCGACAACGGCATCCGGGTGGTGCGGGTGATCGCAGCGGCCCAGGAGTCGCTGAAGATGGGCGGGATCTCCGTCGAGGTGATGACCGACCGTCAAACCGACCCGGTCACGGCATCGTCGGTGGGGGAGCGTTCCAGGGGAGTCGGAGGGTCATGACGACGGAAGAATCAACCGGCCAGAAACTGGCCGTCGTCGACAACGGGAGCCGCGTCGACGGCGGCCACATGATCGTCGATCTCCGCGTCGGTGACAGACCGACCGTCGAGGGGACGACGCGTGGCGGCCCGGTGGATTTCGTCGACCTCCAGGCCGAATACCACGCGCTCAAGTCAGAGATCGACGCGGCGGTCGCCGGCGTCATCGAGCGGGGCGATTTCGTCCTCGGACAGGCGGTCGCCGATCTCGAGCAGCGTTTCGCCGCATATTGCGGGGTGGCGCACGCCGTGGGCGTGGACAGCGGTTGGTCGGCGTTGGAGTTGGCGATCCGTGCCCATGGGATCGGGCCGGGCGACGAAGTCATCACCGCCGCCAACACGTTCATGGCGACTGTCGGTGCCATCGAGTCCGCCGGGGCGCGGCCGGTGCTGGTCGACTGCGACGCCTTCACCTACAACCTCGACCCCAACCGGCTGGAAGAGGCGATCACCCCGGCCACCAAGGCAGTCATCCCGGTGCACCTCTACGGGCGCCCGGCGGACATGGAGCCGATCTGGGCGATCGCCCGCCATCACGGCCTGGTGGTCATCGAGGACGCATGCCAGGCGCACGGCGCCCGCCATCACGGGGCCAGGGCCGGTGCGCTGGGAGACGCGGCCGCCTTCAGTTTCTATCCGGCCAAGAACCTCGGAGCGTTCGGCGATGGGGGAATGGTGGTCACCGACTCGGCGGAGGTCGCCGACCGGCTGCGTCTGCTGCGCAATCTGGGATCGCCGGTCAAGTACGAACACACCGTGCGCGGGTTCAACCACCGCCTCGACACGCTCCACGCCGCCGTGCTCGGGGTCAAGCTGCGGGTGCTCGACGACGCCAACGCCCGTCGCCGTCGGGTGGCCGAGGTCTACGACGCGCTGCTCTCCGACCTGCCGCTGGTCACCCCACCCGTGAGCCCTGGGATCGAGTCGGTGTACCACCTCTACGTGGTCCAAGTGGACGATCGCGACGGGCTCCGGGATCATCTCGCCGCCGGCGATGTGGCATCGGGGATCCACTATCCGATCCCGATCCACCTGCAGGAGGCCTTCGGCGATCTCGGATACGCCCCGGGAGCGTTCCCGGTCACCGAGCGATTGGCCGGTCGCATCCTGTCCCTGCCGATGCACCCCCACCTCGACATGGACGACATCGCAAGGGTCACGGGATCGGTACGATCATTCCTCACTCGAGCCAGCGCTGAGGTACGGAGCTGACGTGGAACTGAGGCACTACTTGGAGATCATCGGCCGTCGCTGGTGGATGGTGGCCACTGCCGTGGGCGTGACGACCCTGCTCACGGTGCTGCTGGTCGTCCAGCAGCCGTGGGTGTACGGCTCCGAAGGCACCTTCGTCGTGCGCCCCCGGTCGGTCGATTCCGCCGAAGTGGTCCGGGCCATCGACACGCTCATACGGGGAGTCGAGATCAACTCGACGTACGCCACGATTGCCCGCAGCGAGGCGATCCGAGAGCGCGCCAAGCAGCGACTCGGCCCCGACTTCAGCACCTCCGGTTTGACCGTGAACTCCGACGTGATGGCCGGCACCAATGTGCTCGTGATCAGCGTGCGCGGCCCGGATCCCGAGTCTGTCGCCATTTTTGCGCGGGCGGTGGGGGAGGAGACGGTCCAGTACGTGCTCGAGTTGGAGGATGCCTTCGAGCTGAAGCCCCTCGACCTCCCCGAAGCCGATGAGCGGCCGGTCGGCCCGAACAAGATGCTGACAGTCATC
>CAZCRP010000010.1:20625-24631 GCA_964501055.1 uncultured Acidimicrobiaceae bacterium | reverse complement strand
GTTGCCAGCGCCACCGGGACGAGCTGCGGATCGGCCGCCGCCGCCAGCTCCACCAGCCATGCTCCGTCGGGCAGCCGAGCCACCTGCTCCTCGGCGCAGGCGACGGCGAGGCTGGTCTTGCCCACCCCACCCGGGCCGACCATGGTCACCAGCCGGTGATCGTCGAGCAGTTTGCCCACCGCCGCGATCTCCTCCTCCCGACCGACCAGCGATGTGAGCCGCGGCGGGAGATTGTGCGCCGGTGCTCGGGGACCCGCCCGCGGAGCAGCCAACGACTCGTCCTGGAGGAGGACCGCCTCCTCCAGTTCACGCAGCTCCCTGGACGGTTCGATGCCGAGCTCGTCACCGAGCACCCGCGCCGCCTCCTGGTAGGCCCGCAAGGCATCCGCCTGCCGTCCCACCCGGTACAGGGCGACCATCAGCTGGCCCCAGAAGCGCTCCCGCAGCGGATGTTCGACCACCAGCCGCTCCAACTCCGCCACCACCTCGGCATGGCCGCCGGCTGCGAGCATCGCGTCGATGCGACGTTCGGTCGCCAGGTCGCGCAGTTCCACCAGGCGAGTGATCTCCGCCCGGGCGAAATCCTCGTACTCGACGTCGACGAACGGCGTCCCACGCCAGAGTCCCAAAGCCCGGTCGTAGGTCTCCAGGGCCGATCCGATGTCGTCGGTCCGTTCGGCTGCAGCTACGAGGCGGGCGAAGCAGACCGAGTCCACGCGGTCCGGATCAACTGCCAGCCGGTAGCCGGGAGGACGGTTCTCGACGACCCCGCGCCCCAACACCCGCCGCAAGGCAGACACCCTCGCCTGCAGCGCATTGGCGGGATTCGAAGGGGTGGCGTCCCGCCACAGGATCTCGATCAGGCGATCGATGGATACGACCGCTCCAGGATCGACCAGCAGCGCGGCCAGCAGCGTCCGCTCCTTGGCGCCGCTGAGCGGTACGGGAAGGCCGTCGTCGTCCAACACCTGGAGCGGACCTAGGACCCCGAAGTGCACTCCCGAAATCTACCGCGCACGAGGGGTGGCCGTGTCAGCCCCACGTCAGCGGCACCCCGCATGGTGTCTCGAGGCGCGCCGGAACCCAGGAACCTCGACCCGGCAGCCATGACTCAGGAGGAAACAGATGCATACTTCCCGACCGGACGGAAGCCACCCGATCGATGACGGGGGCGCGGCGCCACTGACGCCGGCCGAGCTGCGAGCCATCGCCGAGTCGGTCCCGCCGCGGACACTCGGGGCGCTGGCCCTCCCCGGTTTCCAGGCGTTGGATCTGTGGGGCCCGCTCGAGGTGTTCGGTGACTGCGCGCCGGCGATCCAGCCGCTCCTGGTCGGTGTGGACACCGCTCCGGTGGCCTCGGCCCAGGGGCCCCGGGCGGTGCCCGACGTGTCGCTGCACGACGCCCCCCGTCTCGACCTGCTGCTGCTCCCCGGCGGGAACGTGCGAGCGCACGCGGACAACCCCGCGTTGCGGGCATGGCTGCGTCAACGGGCCGACGATGCCGAACTGGTGATGGCGGTGTGCAACGGCACCGATCTCCTCGCCGGCACCGGGCTGTTGGACGGTCGCCGCGCCACGACCACCAAGGCGCTGTTCCGAACGATCGCCGCCACCCACCCCGGAGTGAGGTGGGTGAGCCGGGCCCGCTGGGTCGAGGACGGAAAGTTCGTGACGTCATCGGGCGTCGCGGCCGGAATCGACATGGCGCTGAGCGTCGTCGCTCGGCTGGCGGGCGAACGGGTCGCCGACGGTCTCGCCATCCATCTGGAGTACACCCGCCACGGACAGGCGGACCGCGATCCCTTTGCCGCAGTTCACGGCCTGGACTGACGACCGCCTGTCGCGAGGGCCACCAATGGTTACGGCCGACCCGCATCGGTTGCAGGTCGGCCGTGACAGGACGTCGCCAGGCGACGGCGTTCAGGTGGTGGATTCCAGAAAGCGGACGCCCTCGATGAGGGGCGACCCTTCCTTGAAGCCGAGCACGAGCTGGTAGGGGCCCTGCTCGAAGTCGACATCGAATGTCCATCGGTAGGTGCCGGAGTTGGCGCCTTGCCCGCCCTCCGCATCGACGATTGCCTGGTAGTCACCGAGCATGGCGTGGAACTCGTCGCGGAAACCGTGGAACGCGTCTTCGCCGATGGCCGCCTTCATGGTCGCCGACCAGTCACGCGACCAGGCGGTGTAGTCGTCGGCGTTGAACGCCAACAAGGCGTTCTCCGCCATGGCAACCGCTTCGGCCTCGGTCACCGGCGACTCGACGAGGGCGGCTCCCGCCGAGCAGCCGGCGACCAGCACCGCCAGCGCCACGATTCCGAACGCCGCCGCGAGTCGCAGACGGCGGCCACCATTGGCCCGGCGCCGTCCGGCGGGTCCGAACAGTTCGCGTCGCACCGCTTCGGCAGCGGTGAGCGTTGCGTAATACATGGGTGTCCTCCTGTAGGCGATCGGGTGTTTCCCGTTCCAACACCCACAGTGCGCGACCGTGCTGATGAGCCGCTGATGCCACGCCACCGCGCGGCTGACGGAGGGATCAACCTGCGAGATGCCGCCTGATGGTGGCGGCGGCGTGGTCGAGGTCGTCGATCCAGCACAAGTGGTTCCCACAGGCGTCGTTCGGCCGATCGAAACTTCCAACCCAGGGTTTGTCGGTACGTATACGTACCAATCAGCCCACGGTTCGCCCGCCGGAGGCGCGCACACGGTGGACCGTGGGCTCCCAGCTACCGTGGCGGTACCGCGATCTGCTCTCGACGCTCCTGCGACGCACCCTCGTCTCCGACCGCTCTTCGTCGACGTCCGCACACGGCTGAGTTTGCGCCGTGACGCGCGAAACTCGGTGGGGTAGCGGTTAGAAAACCGGCCCGAGTGGGAATAAGTACGGGAAGCTCGCCCGGAGAACGCTCGACAGGTGCCTCGACCATCGAGGCACCGAGGGAAAACCCGGCAAGAGAGGATGGGCATGAAGAACGTATGGAAGGGACTGACAGTCGGGGCTTTCGCCGGCGCCGTCGTGGGAGCGATGATGGACGTGCTCGAAGGAACGGGACGTCGCGCAGCCGACGTCTCGGCCCGAGCAGCGACCGGCCTCTCCCACCGCGCCCGATCCGGTGCGTCGCACCTCGCCGACTTCGTCGAGGAGAAGATCGACGACTGGGACGTCAAGGACAAGGTCGAACACGCCTTCGAAGCGACGAAGGACGTCTCCACCCGAGCCGCATCCGAAGCCTCCACCCGCGCCAAAGCCGGCGCCGGGATCGTGGCCGACTTCGTCGAGGAGAAGATCGACGACTGGGACGTCAAGGACAAGGTCGAACACGCCTTCGAAGCGACGAAGGACGTCTCCACCCGAGCCGCATCCGAAGCCTCCACCCGCGCCAAAGCCGGCGCCGGCATCGTGGCCGACTTCGTCGAGGAGAAGATCGACGACTGGGACGTCAAGGACAAAGCGGGCCAGGTGAAGGACGCAGTCGAACAGGCGGTCGACAAGGGCAAGGACACCCTGAGCCGGAAATAGGGCGCAGCCCCGCACATCGTCCCGCCCGGGTCGTTTAGCCTCGCGTGCAGTCCCACCGAGAGTTGCATGCGCTCGTTCGAGATCGGCCTCGTGGTGCCAGTCGCGCAGTTCGGACCGGACCGGCTGACGCCCCGCTGGTCCGCCATCCGCGACATCGTCACGCGAGCCGAGGCGCTGGGCTTCGACACGATCTGGACGCCCGACGAGCTGCTGTGGCGGTTCGAGGGCGCGCCCCCGCAGGGCATGTGGGACGGCGTTTCGATGGCCGGCGCGGTGGCAGCGAGCACCTCGCGGGTCAAGGTCGGGACCTGGGTGCTCTCGGCGCTCCACCGCAACCCGGGCATCATCGCCAAGACGGCCGAGACCCTCGACGAGATCAGTGGCGGACGGTTCGTCTTCGGGCTCGGCGCCGGCCACGAGTGGCCAGGGCAAGCCCGCAGCTTCGGGCTTCCTGAAGAAGGCATCTTCGCCCGCTTCGACGGCGGCGGC
>CAZCRP010000010.1:0-20615 GCA_964501055.1 uncultured Acidimicrobiaceae bacterium | reverse complement strand
CTTCGACGAGGCGCTCCAGATCATCGTCCCGCTGATGCGCACCGGCCACGCCGATTTCGAGGGCCGGTTCCATGCAGCCCGCGACCTCCCGCAGCTGCCGGTCGGGCCGCGTCCCAACGCCATCCCGCTCCTCATCGGCGGCAACGGGCCGAAGGGCCAGCGCCTCGCCGCGCGGCACGCCGACATCTGGAGCGGCTACGTCGAGGAACACGCCCATGTCGACGAGTTGGCGCCTCGCCTCGCCACGCTCGATGCGATCTGCGAGGAGCTCGGCCGTGATTCGGCGACCATCGGCCGCGCGGCCGGCGTCTCGGTCAACCCGGTGGACCCGTCCGACGGCCGAGCGACCGTCATCTCCGGTTCCTCCGAGGAGATCGCGGACGCCTTGCGCTCCTTCCGGGAGGCGGGGTTCACCCAGGTCGACATCATGCTCGGCCCGGGCACGGTGGCGGCCGTCGAGGCCATGGCCCCGGTGTTGGATCTGCTCCGGGCCGATTGATCAGGTGCGCCGGCTCCCGACCCGCTGCCTGTGATCGCTCCGAGCTGCGGCAGCTTCCTGCGACGATGACGGCCACCTCTCGGCCCGTGCTCACGACCTGTCGCCACGCCAGATCGATCGCCACCACCAGGCGTGCCCTGCGGCTCCCGCCGCCATCGTGACGGTGAGCGCCGCCAGGGCGAGCGCCAGGTTGGCCTCGAGTACGGCGCCATAGTCCCGGTGCGGATTGGTTCCCTCCACCACGGCAACGACGAGTTGTGGGCCGATCGCCAGCGCCGGCCCGAACCCCGCTGCCCACCAGCCCGGGCCGCGCAACGGCGTGCGGGGGCGACTGAAAACCAGTAGGTAGACGAGCGCCAGGAACCCAGCGGCGATCACACCACCTGCGAAGGACTCGACGGTGTTCACCCACGCCCCGCCCGGTGTCGCGGCGTACTCGACTGCGCCGCCGGCGGGGAGGCACAGGTGAATCTGTTCGACGGACCAACCCAGCACCGAGCCGACCAGCGCGTGACCGATCTCGTGGATCTGACAGCTGGCGTTGTAGGAGAGCGGCACTGACACGACGAAAGCAGCCACGGCGGTCAAGAAGCCGACGGGACGTTTGAGGTCCGCCGCGCTCCACGCCGACCGCCACTCGGAACGACGCGGGCGGAGGCGGGCGGGGTCGGGCATCGACCGAAGCTATCACCCGTCTCGTCCGGACGGACTGACGGGAATCCGGGTCGCACGACTCAAACTCGTGCGACCCGGATTCCCGGCGCCAGTCAGTCGATCAGACGGGGCCACGTCCATGCGTACCAGACGACCGCCACCAGCAGCACCGCCTCGACCAGTGAGCCGAACCAGTAGAACACCCAGGCTTCGCCCGCCATGTTCCAGATTGCGACGAGCACGAACAAGGACGCCACCACGACGTTGGCCATGCGGGCGGCGCGGCTCGGCAGCGCCAAGGACAGGAACACCATGAGACTCGAGATCGCCATCAGGATCGGCCTGATGGAGTCCCGCGCCGCCATGGGACCCGCTGCCCTGCGTTACACCGACGCTGT
The DNA here is from genome assembly GCA_964501055.1 of uncultured Acidimicrobiaceae bacterium. Lineage (GTDB taxonomy): Bacteria > Actinomycetota > Acidimicrobiia > Spongiisociales > ZC4RG35 > DATHWB01. Next base: position 19,064 of record CAZCRP010000010.1, on the reverse strand, counting down.
GATCGGCTGCCTCCGGGCGGGAGGTTTCTCCCCGGCGATGACGGCTCACGCCTTCCTGCTGCTCGACAGCTACATCTACGGATTCGTGGTCCAAGAGCTGAGCTTTCAGCTCGATTCGGCGGAGGAGGCGGCCGAGCCGGCAACGGGCACCCTCGATTCACTCGCCGACGCGTATCCCCACCTGGCGGAGATGGCGACCGAGTACGCCGCCGGCTACGACTACGCCGGCGAGTTCGAGTTCGGCCTGGACCTGATCCTCGACGGCCTCGAAGCCCACCGCCACGGCGGAGGGGCGTGAGAAGACCGGTGGCGTTGTCGGCAAGTGCCACTGGGCCGGCGACGAGAGCCGAGTCCCAGTGCGCTCACACGGCTGCGGGGAACCGCCACGACATGATCGTGGCGTCCTCGGCGGCCTCGGCTCCCGCCGATCGGTAGGTGGCGGCGGCCGGCTCGTCGTCCGGCTCGAGCGGAACCCACATCCCGCGACAATCACGGGCGCGGGCCAGGTCGCCAAGCGCCATCACCAGCGCCCGCCCGAACCCCTGTCGGCGATGCCGCGGGTCGACGCCGAGCTCGTACAGGAGCATCTCCGGCGTCTTGTCCGGGTGGGCGATCTCGATTCCCGTCACGAACCCGACCGGCTCACCGTCGGCGTAGGCGAGCAGGAGATGGTGACCGCTGCGGCTGAGGAAGTCCTGTGTCCATCCCGGCCGCGGCGGATGATCGAACAACTCCGCCGCGGCCATGACCGCCCCCTCCGACGCCACCCTCTCGATGCGCACCGACCGGACGCTACCGCGCCGATGGACCGGACCCCGCAGACCTGGCGCAGCCGGTACCGATGCCTCGCTGCGCTCGGCGGGTCACGGCGATCACACCGTCCCTTCCGCCACCGACACGTTCACTGTCTCGCGAGCCAGGACCTCGCCACCACCGTCTCCACCCGACCGATCACGTCTGCGAGGTCGAGGGATCCGCGCAGGTCGTGGGCGAGCCGCGCCACGACCAGTCCGGCGTCGTACCGCGAGCGAAAGAAACGGCTCTCCACCAGCCGCCGCACCCGACGCGCCAGCGGCAGGAACAGCACGCACCACCAGCGTCGACAACGCCACCGGCAGGTCCCCGACACCGGCAGCAAGCCCCCCATCACGCCGCGACCGAGTCACGTATCCCATCAGCTGGCAACGATCCGGACGCAAGCGTTACGACAGCGGCGGATCACTCAGGGTCGTGTCGCGGCCAGTCGCAACTCACGGGTGTACGGCGAGGTACGCCGTACGCGGAGGCACTGCCCCGAGGTCGACGACGCCCGCCTCGGTCGCACGCCCGTCGATCGTGAACGTGCGTACTGCACTCGACGCTGGAATGTCGACTCCCACGTCCGCCGTGGTGCGACGCAGGTTCACGACCGCCGTGACTGAGCCCCGCTCGCTGGAGATCGTGCAGCGCGACAAGCCGTGCCGATGCTCGCTCATGACGAGCGCATCGGCACCACAAACAATCGGCCACACCTCCACGGCAGGCGAATCATCGACTTCGCTGAGGATCCCTTCCGGGCCGGTCAGAGGGAACCACGAGAGGCCGTCGACCTGCTGGCCGGCCAGGTGGGCGATGGTCATGAGCGACCAGACCGCACCCAGTACGCCCCTCGCTCGGCGGTCACCGGGAGCGCCCACTTGAGATGGTGACTGCACCTGCCGCTGTGACCCGAACGAAACCGGTCCGACCCTGACCGGCATGCCGAGCGCAGTCGCCGCCTGCGCCGCGGCGGCGAACACCGGAGGGGTCTGCAGGATGGACAGCGGATCGATGGCGTGGCTCTGCGGACAGATGGGAAACGAGACGAACTGGGCATCGTCGACGAGCTCCCTGGCGCGGTTGATCTCCGCGAAGCTCTTCCAGGTGCCAAACCCCATCAATGTCGAAGTGCCCGCCCGAACGGCGACGGTCGACACCAGCTCGAACAGACGGGGTGTGGTCAGCCGCGCCGCCCGGTCAATGGGCACGCAGTGGGCAACGTCCCCTACCTCGAACAAGGACTGCACCTCAGAAGGTCGAGGGGGAGTTCCGCACACCAGGTCCAGTTGAACAGGAACTTCGCTCTCGGCTGCCAGCTTGAAAGCCCTGACCGCGCGCTGGTGCCATCCCTGGGAATCCGTGTCGACCACGACGTGGAGGTGAGAAGGCGAGAGCGAGGCCACCCGATCTGGACGGAGGGGAACGTCGGCGTCGTGGCGGAAGCCGACAGGAGGAAGATCGTCGACAGCGGGCTCAACGCGAAACGGTCGCCGTGGGACCGCTTCTCCCCTTGACGGTTCCTCTCGGGGGAAAACCGACACGCGCACAGCGCGCTCGATGAGGTCACCGGCCCGGAGGAGGCGCGGACGTGGCGCATCGAGGCTGGGCGCGTACAACTTGAACGAGGCGTCGCCCCAGTTGCGCTGATCCTCCATCTCGAACACGTCACCCTCGAACTCGATCTCCACTCTTGAGGTGGCCGTGACATACGCGAGCCCCGTCACCCCCGTAACGATCGGATCGGGGGCGATCCTGGTGGGCAAGCGGGATTCACGCGTGCCGTACAGACTTCGAGTGCTGAGGAAGACGCCCGCAAGTTCAATGGGGAGGAGCACACACACACCTGCTCTGGCGACGGCGAGGTCGGTGAGGGCGGTGATGCGAATCCGATATCTGACCGACTCACGGGAGCTACCGATGTCGACACTCCATTCGAACGCGCCTTCGCCGCCGTCATACCGGCTGACGATCGACACCGAACCATCGTCACCCAGCTCAGTGCTCACGGTCGCAGGCTCCAGTGTGTCCCACCGCGCACTACGCACCGTGCCGTGGATCGCTCGGATCAGTTCGTCGTCGTCGACCCGCAGTTCGCGAAGTGTCGAACCGTCAAGATCGGCCGAGATCGATTGAAAGTCGATCCTTCTGACCTGGTGCCGCGGAGTAACGCCCGTCATGGGCATGCAGTGTCGCGACCGGAACCGAGACGCGAGCCCATCGTGGCACTCAGCCTTTGAGTGCGCCGGCAGTCATCCCCTTGATGAACCGCTCAGAGAACAAGGAGAACAGCACCAGGATCGGAAGAGCCGACATCACTAACGCGGCAGCGAGAGCACCCACATTGATCCGGTATTCGGAATTCAGGAGAGTCAACCCCACCGGAAGCGTCCGATTACCGGTCGTTTGCAGGAGCACGAGCGAGAGCACGAACTCGTTGACGAGAAACACGAACCACAGAATCAGGACCGTGGTTACGGCAGGGCGGGCAACCGGAAGCATGACTCTGGAGAACACCTGCCACTCGGACGCACCGTCGACCCGGGCCGCGTCCGCGAACTCGCTAGGGATCTTTTCGAAGAACGTTCGCAGGATGTAGACGGCGAGCGGCAGCGCGAAGGCGGTGTACACCAGCATCAACCCCACGTGATTGTCGAGCAGTCCGTAGCTCTGCACCTGTCGGAACAGCGGGATCACCACGAGGGCAGGCGGGAGCAGGATTGCGCCAAACACGATTGCGGTGAGCGCCTCTCTCCCTCGGAAGGTGAACCGTGCCAGACCGTAGGCCATGGTCGTGGCAACGGCTGCGATACCGACGAGTCCCCCGCCGGTGACGACGACGGTGTTGCGGTAGAACGTCCAGAACATCGACTCGTTCAGCGTCCGATAGTTGTCCAGATACAGCCCCTGGGGCGGAGCGAAGGGCTGGGACACGATGAGCGCCGTCGGCTTGAAGGACGAGGCAGCCAACCACAGGAGCGGGCCCAACGTGTAGACCGTGAACAACCCGAGGATGACGTAGAGGAGTGTGCGACGCAGCGAAGCCATCAGTACTCCACGGAGTCCTTGGGGGAAAGCAGGCGCCGCAGGATCCAGATACCGGCAGCGATCGCCACCAGCCAGATCGTCGACATCGCCGCGGGATAGCCGAGGTCGAACGCCCCCTGGAAGTAGAACGCGCGCTTCACGACCCAGGTGATCACCGTTTCAGTGAGTCCATACGGCCCGCCCTGAGTAGTCACCCATACGAGATCGAACACCCGCATCTTGAAGACGAAGGTGATGATCGTGAGGGTGACCAACACCGGCCGGAGAAGAGGGATGATGATGTGCCGCGTTTCGTGCCATCGGCTGGCGCCGTCGACTTTCGCCGCATCGAGCAGATCCTCAGGGAAATCCTCCAACGCCGCCAGGATGAGAACCATGTAGAAGCCGACGGTGGACCAGGTCGTCATGAAGAACAGCCACAGAAGTGCGGTTGGCTCGCCCAACCAGTCACGCGCCCATCCATCGAGGCCAACAGCAGCGAGAACCCCATTGAGGAGCCCGCCGTTGAGACGCAGGATCGATCGCCACAGGAGCCCCACCAGCACCGGCGATAGCAGCATCGGGACAAACCAGGCGGTTCGATAGAACCTCCAGCCGGGGACACGCCGCCGGAGAACCATTGCCAGTGAGAACGCCAGCGGAATGTCAACGAATACCGACCAGGTCGCCCACACTGCGCTGTTCCGCATTGCTCGCCGGAACGTGACGTCCTCGAACAGCGCTCGCTGAAACCAGTCGAGGCCGACGAACACGCGGTCGACCGATCCTCCCGCGGGCCGGACGCTGTAGAACGAGGTGGAGACGGTTGCGACGATCGGGTACACCACGAAAGTGGCAAAGAGGATCAGTCCTGGGACTATGAAGATCAGCGCCGAGCGGAACTGACGGCTCGCCCCCCTGGGGCCGCGAGCAGAGTTCCGGCCCCGGGTGGAGCCCGGGGCCGGAACTGCATGTGGATCGCCGGGAGCGACGGGTGACCCCTCGGCGGTACCTGTGGTCACCGGCTCTCGCGTAGTCGCTGCATCTCGTCGAGGAACTCCTGGGCGGTAAATGACCTGTCGGCATAGAAGCGAGTGAGTCCTTCTCGCCAGTAGACCTCTTCGTCGCCAAACGGAACTTGGTAGATCGCTGGGCTGATGGCCGGCCCATCGAGTTGCCACGCTAGTTGGAGGCCCGTCAGTTCGGGCACGGAGTCCGGTGCCGGCGCCGCCATGCCAGTCGGCACCGACGTCAGCTCGATCCAGCGGGTACCGCGCTCGGGCGTCGACATGAAGTTGAAGAAGTCGATGACGACGTCGGGGTGCTCGGTGAAGACGCTGCCGCCCCACCCTGACCCTGCACCCCACTGGACGACTCCATCACCGCGTCCGTCCGGAAGCGTCGGGAAGCGCATCACACCGAGATCCATCCCCTCGACGACGGCGCCCTCCGCCTCGGCGGCCGCCATCCACCCCGGCAGCCACGAACCCTCCACGGTGAAGGCAGCCCGGCCACTGAAGAGCAGTTGCGCCCCTTCAGTCGAGGTCAGTGTCGCAACGTCGGGGTTGAACAGGTTCGGGATTTCGTCGACGGCGGCTTGCAGCGCGTCCACGATTTCGGGATCGTTGTACGGGAGGTCGCCCAAGGCGATGGCGTCGAACACCTTGTCCGGACCTAGAGCGTTGAGGATGTAGAGCATCGGGTAGTGCGCGCTGAACGCGGTGATGTTCTGAACGCCCTGGCCTACGACATACATCCCCTCCGAGCGCGCCCTCTCCGCTATCTGTTGGAACTCCTCCCAACTGATGCGACCGTCGTCGGGGATCTCGAAACCCCACTCGGAGAGCTGAGTGCGGTTGTACCACATGAGAATGCTGAAGGCCTCGATAGGGAGACCCCAGATGCCACCGTCGTAAGTGGCGGCCCCAAGAAGACCTTCGTCCCACTGCGTGGTGTCGAGACCCGGCGACAGGTCGAGCAGCCAGCCGTTTTGTTGCTGAGGGATGTGGAACAGCGGACGGAAGTCCACAGTCAGAATGTCAGGTGAGTTTTGGCCCCCTGCCTGCCCGATGGCGTTGAACTGCGTATACAAGTCGGCCTTGTCCCCGTACCATTCGATCGTGAAGGTCACGTGTGGGTGCTCGTCCTCGTACTCAGCGACCACTTCCTCGATCCACTGACGCTTGTTCGGGTCGACGCCCCAGTGGCTCCAGATCAGGAGCTCAACGGGTTCGACGTCACCGACAGTCGTGTCCGAGCCGCTTGCCGCGGTCGTGGTCGTCCCTCCGGCGGACGTCGTGGTAGTTGCAGCCGTGCCCCCCGGGCTCCCGGAGTCCGCTCCGCCACACGCGGCGAGCATAATCCCGAGCACTGCGATCAGGGCGATGACGGTGCGGTTCTTCACTCTCATTGTCTCTCCCGTCCTCGACGCTCACATCCGCCAGGGCAGTCGGGAACCGAGCCCGCCACCATCCGTGTCGGAAGGCGTCGATACGGGTGCTGGGAGGCTGCGCTCCGAGGAAACACAAGACACTCCAGTCGACCCACGTTTTACCTCGACGCTCCAGTCGGCGAATTGGAAACACTGTATTGCTCTTGTGACAACAGTGTCAAGTAGTTTGCAGCATGGTGTTCGGAAACGCACGGCTCACACGACGGCGCCAGCGCTTCAGGGAGGGTGGGGGTGGGGTCAGGACACCGCGAGCTTGAAGAACAGCCCTCGGAAGATGGAGTCGCCAACGTTCTCCATCTGGTGGGGAACGTCACCCCGCTTGAAGAAGGCCTGTCCCGACGAGAACGGGTGCTCGTGGATCCCCTCGTCGTCCTCCCACCGGACAACGCCCGAGCCCTCCAGAACGTAGAACAACTCGGGCTCGGGATGGGTGTGCCAGCCGGCGCGTTCTCCCGGCGCCAGTTCGCCCATGCCGAAGATCATGCCGCCACTGTGTTCGCTCGGCGCGAGGAAGCGCATCCACTTCCCCTCCAGCCCGTCGAGTGGTGCGAGTGCCTTGTAGTCGATCGCCTTGATCCACACCGAGTCGTCCATGAGCGTGTTCCCTCCTGTCCCCGCCACGCGACCTGTCAGGCCGAGGCTCGATTCGTGCTCTTCTGGTTCCCGATCGCCCCCGAGATGCGCTCCGCCACCGCCCGCACCTCCGCCGCGATCTCGTCTTGTCGCTGCAGCACTCGGTCAGCCGGACCGGCGATACCGACCGCCGCGACGACCTGGCCCTCGTGGTCACGAATCGGCGAGCACACACAGCGCGCTCCGGTGATGAACTCCTCCTCGTCCAGCGCCAGGTCGGTGTCGCGGATCCCGGCAAGGACGGCACGGAGCTGGTCGACGTCGACCACCGAACGATCTGTGCGCTGCTCGAAGGCGCCCTCGTCCGCCAGCCGGTCGACTTCGTCGTCGGACATCCACGCCAGCAGTGCCTTGCCCACCGCCGTGCAGTTGAACGGTCGCCGCTCACCGAGATCGACGTTCATTCGCACGTCGTGAGGACTCGGGACTTGATCGATGTAGATGGCGCCGTCGCCCTGACGTATACCCAGCAATGCCGTCTCGCCGGACGTCATGGCCAGGGATTCGAGATGAGGCCGCGCCACCTCGCGTACTTCGATCCTTCTGAGACCGGCGAGGCCCACTTGGATGGCTACCGGACCGAGGTGATAGAGCTGAGTCGTAGGATCCTGCACGGCAAAACCCTGGATCTCGAGCGCCTGCAGGCTCTTCTGCACCACCGCTGGGCTATAGCCGAGCTCTCGCGCCACTGCCCGCACGCTGATGCCCTCGGCACTTGCGCCCATCAACCTGAGGATGACCAGTGCGCGTTCGACGGCGACGATACTCACGACTGCCCTCCTTGGGAAACAGTGTTTCGATGATTCGCATACAGCGTAGTCGATTCCGCGCTTACCAACCAGCGAGCCTCCACGGCGAAGTTGTGCTATACAGTGTATCCGACTATGCAAGACGGTGTTTCCAATACCCGCCCGATGGTGTGGTGCGACGTGGAGGCGGACGACGCCTTGGTCCGGGCATGGCCGGCTCTTCGTGACCACGTCACTCTCGCCGGACCCAGATCCACCCAGAGTGCAGCGCACCTCCGCCTACTGGAGGAGGCGTGGTTCGTCATCGCTCGCCAGCATCGGTTGGGAGCCGACGAATTCGAACGAATGCCCGGCCTGAAGGCAGTGACCGCCTGGGGTGTCGGCTACAACCACATCGACGTGTCCGCTGCCACTGCACGCCGCATCCCGGTGTCAATCAACCCCGTGTTCACCAACTCGGTGGCCGAGGCATCGATGGCCCTCGTCCTCGCGCTCGCCAAGCGGCTCCCGCAGCTGAGCGAGTTGGCGAAGACTCCAGTTGCCCTGAGAGTCGACGGGGAACAGGTTCCACGGAACACCGAACTCGCCGGAAAGACCTTCGGCCTGGTCGGATTCGGACGCATCGGACGAGCGACCGGACATCTCGCTCATTCCTTCGGTATGCACGTCCTCGCAGCCGATCCGGCGGTCCAGGTGTCCGCCATGCCTGATTGGGCGCGATTGGTGGAACTGCATGAACTGCTCGCGGAGTCGCACGTCGTCGTCGTGCTCGCACCGCTGACCCCGGCGACTCGTCATCTGATCGGACGCGAGCAGTTGGAGGCCATGCGACCCGGCGCCTTCCTGGTCAACGTGGCCCGTGGAGGACTCGTTGACGAGCAGGCGTTGTTCGATGCCCTCACCGCGGGACATCTGGGTGGCGCCGGCCTCGACGTGTGGGAGCGGGAGCCCGTAGCGCCCGATCACCCGCTACTCGAACTGCCCACTGTGATTGGTACGTCTCACAACCTGGCCCGCAGCGAAGAGAGCTTGGAGCGAATCTGCCAGAGCATCGTGAGCAACATCCAGAAGGTGCTCGCCGGCGAGCAACCCGACAACATGATCAACCCGGAGGCATGGGAGGCGCGACGATGACGGGGCTGCGCTCGAGGATCCACAACGGCGAAGTTCTCTACGGGATGTCGATCAACTTCGCCTCTCCAGATGCAGTCGAACTGGGCGCCATCGCCGGGTTCGACTTCGTCACCTTCGACGGGGAGCACGGCCCGCTCGACCTGGGCGCGCTGACCGCGATGGCACGGGCCGCGGATGCGCGTGGCCTTCCCGCGGTAGCGAGGCCACCGAACGCTTCGCCCGACACGATCCTCCGCTTCCTCGACATCGGCCTGCTGGGTGTGATGGTGCCCCAGGTCGGGAACGCGGACTCGGCTCGCCGCATCGTCAACGCCGTGAAGTACCCACCATCGGGATCACGCGGGCTCGGCATCGTCCGCGCCAACCGATGGGGAGACGACGATCCGGCCGAATACACCATCCGCGCGAACGACGAGACCGTGGTCATGACACTCATCGAGAGCATCGACGCCGTCGACCAAATCGACCGGATCCTTGAAGTGGAGGGAGTCGACGTCGCCTGGATTGGGCCGACCGACCTCTCCCAATCTCTCGGCCACCAGGGTAGAACCGACCATCCGGAGGTCTGGAGTGCGATCGAACGCATCTGCGTCGCCGCCCGCAAGGCAGGTCGCGCCTCCGCGGTTGGAGTGGGCAATGCGGCCGCCGCCGCCCGGTACCTCGATCTCGGTGTGACCTGCTTCGCGATGCAGGCGCGGACGCTTCTCATCACCGGCGGACGCCAGTTCCTCACCGAGGTGCGCCGACTGCCGAGGTCGGAGGCGACATGAGCACCACCGGCCGGCTGCATGGCAAGCGCTGCCTCATTACGGGAGCTGCCTCCGGTGTGGGACGGGCAGCGGCACACGTGTTCGCCGCCGAAGGCGCGTCGCTGGCGCTGGTCGACATCGACGGAGCGGGGCTCAAAGCCACCGCGGCCGAGGTGAAGCCCCTGAGCGGGGGCATCTTCGTCGCTGTTGCCGACATCTCGGACGAAGCTCAGATCAGCGCGGCGATCACCGAGGCGAATGAAGCCCTGGGAGGTCTGGACGTGGTCGTGGCCAACGCCGGCATCCAGCTTCATGGCCGCGATGCAGCGGTCCACCTGCTCGACAAGGCGGTGTGGGACCAGACGATCGCCGTGAACCTCACTGGCACCTTCTTGACCTGCAAACACGGGATTCGGATGCTGCTCGACCGCGGTGGGGGTTCGGTGGTGATCACCGGCTCTCCCACCGGGCTCCGTGGCGGTTCCAAGAACTACGACGCCTACTCTGCCAGCAAGGCCGGGGTATTCGGGCTCATGCGGATCATGACGACCGAGTACGGACCGTTAGGAATCCGTGTGAACGCGGTCGTGCCAGGCTTCACGGACACTCCACTCATCCGTGGCCACGTCAGCGCCGAGCGAGAAGCCGAGATCGTCGCCGCCACACCGCTCGGCCGTGCCGGACAGCCCGAAGAGTCGGCTCGGGTCATGGCGTTCCTGGCATCGGACGAGGCCTCATTCGTAAGCGGCGGTGTCTTCACATGCGACGGCGGCCGATTGGCGACTTGACGATGTGCAGGCCCGGTTCGCGCTTGAAACCCGTCCGGGGACGCTGGTACAGTTGGAAACAATGTTTCCTGTAATACGATACGGCGTACCTATCGATGCTGTCAGCCGACGGCGTCGTAGCTGCCATGCTGGCTGAACCGAATCAGCGGGGGGTGGAGGCGCGCTCACACTCGATCGACACGTCTTCCGCATGACAGCGAGAGTTGTGGGTGGTCGAACCGCGGCAGCGTCGGAACCCAACACGCGGGAGCGGGTGTGGCAACGATCGTCATAGGTAGTGACCTGGGGTCGAGCGGGTGCAAGTCTGTCGCGGTGGACGTCGCGACGGGGGCGGTTCTGGTGGCCTCACGCCGCGATTACCCGACGATCTCCAGCCGACCCGGATGGGCGGAACAAGATCCGGAGCGGTGGTTCGAGGCCCTGACGACCTCCGTGTCCGATGTGGCGTCCCATCCAGCGGTCGCTGGGCAGCGGATCGCCGCCCTTTGCATCATCGGCGTCACCCACACCGCCGTGCTGCTCGATGCCGATGACCGCCCGCTGGCCCCGAGCATCTTGATGTTCGACAGTCGCAGTCAGTTGCAGGCCGATGCAATCCGCGCCCGCATGGGTGACGAGGTCGAACGGCGCACGCTCAACTCGCCGACCCCTGTATGGACCTGGCCGCAGCTCGCTTGGGTGCGGGAAAACCAGCCAGAGATGTGGGCGGCCACCCGGCGCATCGTGCTGCAGAAGGACTACGTACGTGAGCGACTCGGATCCGGCCCCGTCACAGATTTCATCGACGCCGCGGGTACCCTCCTGTTCGACCCGATCGCAGGGAAGTGGATACCGGAGTTCCTCGATGACCTGCAGTTGGACAGCTCCCTCCTGCCCGAGGTCACGACGCCTTGGCAGGTGGCTGGTCGCTTGTCGGAAACCGGGGCCGATGCAACCGGGCTTCCAGTCGCCACTCCTCTCGTCACCGGGACAACGGACACGGTGGCGGAGATGGTCGGGAGCGGCGCCCTACGGATCGGTCAGGGCGTAGTGAAGCTCGCCAGCGTGGGACGGGTGGCGATCGTCCACGACGCGCCCATCGTCCAGGCCCGCACACTGAACTACCGGCATCTCGTTGACAACCTGTGGTACCCGGGCACTGCCTCCAAGTATGCCGCCTCGGCTTACCGCTGGTTACGCGACACTCTGTGGCGGGACTCCACCCGCAGGGACGTGTTCCACCAGATGGACACCTGCGCGGCCGAAGTGCCGGCGGGCAGCGCCGGACTGTTATTCCACCCTCATCTCGACGGACAGTGGGCGCCGTTGTGGGACGACGTGCTCAGAGCGAGCTTCCTCGGCCTGACCAACCGCCACGGCCGCGCTCATCTCACCCGCGCCGTCCTGGAAGGCGTCGGTCTGTCGATCAAGGACGCGCTGGTCGACCTCGAGCGACACGGGTTGATCGCCAACGAGTTCCGACTCATCGGACAGGGCTCTGTCAGCAGGCTGTGGTCGCAGGTGATGACCGACATCCTCGACCGCCCCCTCGGCGTGCCTGCCCACGTAGACGCCGCGTATGGCGCAGCCGTCGTCGGAGCGATCGGTGCCGGTCTCATCGACCACGACCCAACGGCGATCGAGGCGATGATCGAGAAAGACGTGACCTGGTTCGAGCCGAACGATTCCATCGCCCGCCGCTACGAGGAACTCTTTTCCATCTATCAGGAGTCGCTCGGGTGGCAACAGAAGGTGAGCGCGCAGCTGACTGCCTTCGAGAACACCCATCGCGAGGATCCGGCGTGAGCGGGATTGACCGATTCCAAGTCGCGATGCTTCACCATCAGCTGAGGGACATCGTCGGACCGGCTCACGTCGTGACCCACCCCGACGATCTGCGCATCTACGGCGTCGATCATTTCTGGCTCCCGCGACTGCTCGTGGATAGGAACGCGGATCTGCCCGTGCCCGATGTGGTCGTGCTGCCAGGAGCCGTCGAAGAGGTGGCCGAGACCTTGCGGCTGGCGCAGAGGCTGCGGATCCCGGTGACTCCGTGGGGAGGAGGTTCCGGCTCCCAAGGTGGAATCATGCCTATCCAAGGCGGGATCACAATCGACCTGAAACGTCTCAACAAGGTGATCGAACTCGACGAAAAGTCGGGCACGATCACCGCCGAGGCGGGCATCAACGGCTTCGAGCTCGAATCGTGGCTCAACCGGCGGGGATGGACGCTCCCCCACTATCCGGCCTCGATCCACTCGGCGACCCTCGGCGGGTACCTCGCCGCCCGCGGCTCGGGTGTGCTGTCGACCAAGTACGGCAAGGCGGAGGACATGGTCGTCACGATGCAGGTCGTCCTGCCCGACGGGCAGACGACGGACACGCTGCCCGTACCCAGCCATGCCGCCGGACCCGGAGTGCTGCAGATGTTCGTCGGTGCCGAAGGCTCGCTCGGGATCATCACTCGGGCGACCATGCGCATCGAGCGGCAGCCGGAAGTCCGGAGCTTCCGAGCGGTGCTGTTCCCGCGAGTCACCTCCGGTCTCGAAGCAGGACGGAGGATCATGCTCGACCGCCTTCAGCCCTCAGTGATCCGGCTTTACGACGAAGCGAGCACGCAGTCAGTCGCGGCCCGCACCCTCGACCGAACCATCGACGACGGGGCGTGGATGGTGCTGGCGTTCGAGGGATTCGAAGACCTCGCAGGGGTGCAGGAGAGACGGGCGATGAGGATCGTCGACGAGCTCGGCGGCGAGGACCTCGGTCCCGAGCACGGTCGACATTGGTGGGACCACCGGTACGACTTCTACTTCCCGCCGAACTGGTACGACCTCCCAGCTTTGTTCGGCACGACCGACACGGTCGCTACCTACGCCAATATCGAGCGGCTCTGGCGCGAGCGCCGCGACTCCCTGACGACCAAGTACGAGGAGTGGGGGCTCCGCTACTTCGCCCACTTCTCGCACTGGTTCTCCTGGGGCGTCATGATCTATGACCGGTTCGTGATCACCGAACCGCCCGCGGATCCTGCCGAGGCGTTGTATCTCCACAACGAGATCTGGGACACCTGCGTTCGGATCGCGCTCGCCAACGGCGGTGTGATCAACGAGCACCACGGAGTGGGGATGAAGCTCGCACGGTTCGTTCGCGAGCAGTACGGCCCTGGGTTCCGCCTGATCGAAGGCGCCAAGCACGCCGTCGACCCCGGCAACGTTCTCAACCCCGGAAAGATGGGATTCGGTCCAACCTCGTGATGGAAGAGCACGCGTCCCTCGACAACTACCTCGACACCCTGGCCGGCTGTCGCTTCTGTCCGATGTGCAAGCCGGCGTCTGAGGTCGGCAACCTCCTGCTCATCGAGTCCCACTCCACCCGAGCGCGCGCGATGATGTTGTGGAGCATCGCCGCGGGTCACGCCGAGTGGTCCGATAGAAAGATTGAAATTCTGTACCAGTCGACGCTGGACGGGATCTCGCAGAGTTGGTGTGTAAGCCACCGTGCGGTGACCGAGTACGTGCGAGCCGCCCGAGAGCAAGTGTGGAAGTCGGAGATGGCTCCGGAGGTGGTGGTGTCAGCCGTTGAGCGCACCACAAGGGGGCGCTCCGCCTCGGCATCCCGATCCGACACTGTGCTACTCGCAGGAGAGTTCGCCGAGTGGGGCGACGAGGAGGCGGCGGGCGTTGCGGCCGCCGCAATGGGTGTCGACGTCGTGACTGCGCCCACCGGAGCTACCGCCTACGCCCTCGGCGCGAGCGATGTGGCCGCAGAGACTCTCGGCAGAACAGTCGGGCTTCTGCGGGCCGCCCAGCGCGTCATCGCCGACGGCCCTCAGACCTACTGGATGTTGACGACGGTCCTGCCCCAGATCGAAATCGAATGGGCGGCTGAGGTTGTCACGATCAGCGAGTACCTCCTCGACAGCAGCGAGCTCGCGCTGAGCACAGGGATCGGCAACGGCGCCACCGCGTTCTTCCACGACTCGCGGGCCGCCACCTACCTCGCCGACTCCCTGGCCGAGTCAAAGGCTCTTGATCCGTCGTTCACCGGGCCAGACGAAGCGCTCGGCACAGGCAACTCCTATGAACTACCGCGAGCCGTCATCGACGCACTGGGGCTGCCGCGCGTGGCGACCCGCTGGTCGCGCTCGCTGAGCCGCAGCTGCGGAGCAGACGACGGTCTCTGGGCGACCTACCCGTTGATCGCTTCCGACCTCGCAGCCGCCACCGTGCGGACGGCCGAGGAGGCGGGCGCGGACATCCTCGTGGTGGACTCACCGATCGCCTCCGCGCTGCTCGCCGACGTGCGAGGCCATCCTGGAATCACAGTGTGTTGGATCGCGGACCTCGGCACCCAATGAGTGATCCGCGCCTGAGCGCGCCGCGTCACTGACAATCGACGCCGCCGCCACGGCTACTGCAGGACAGGCGGCTGCGCCCGACCCGACGAACCGGGGCGTCTAGGACGTTCACGTGGACGAGATGACGGCCGAGCCTTTCCGGTTCCAGTTGATGCCGAAGCTGCCGGACCACGGTGTCGAATCGTCCCCTCACCAATGTCTTCATCGACCAAGGAAACGCGATGATGTGACTCGATCGTCGCGACGACCGTGGGGTTCCTGTGCCAAGTCCGTCAAGGCCGGGTACGGTCAGGACTCGTATCGGTCGGGAGGGTCAGCCGTGGACGCACCACCGCCACCGGGAACGCTCGGATTGCCGTTCCTCGGCGAGACTCGGCCGTTCCTCACTGATCCCTTCGGGTTCGTGCTGTCACGGACCCGGCAGCACGGGAACGTCTGGAAGACCCGCATCCTCGGCCACACGGTGGTGTTCTTCGCCGGCCCGGAGCCGTACTCGTTCTTCGTGAACCCGGACCACTTCACACGTGGCGGTGCTTCCCCTTCCGCTTTCGAGGCGCTCCTCCACGCCGACGCTGTGCCGTTCCTCGATGGCGACCAGCACCGGGTGCGCAAGCATCTGCTCCTCCGCGCCTTCACCGAAGAGGCACTCGACTCCTACCTGCCGGGCATCTTCACAGTCTTCGAACGCTTCGCGCAGGCGTGGGTGGAGCGCGGGGAGGCCGAACTCGGCCGTGACCTGCCACAGCTCTTGTTCGACGTTGCCGACTACCTGTTCGCGGCGAGCGATCCGGCTACGAGCGACACGGAGCGCGCGGCGGACTTCCAGCAGTTCCTCGACGGCGCCCTCGCCCCTCCTATCAACCTGCCCTTCACGTCCTACGGGAAGGCAGTCCGCGCTCGCGATCGACTGCGAGCGTTCCTCACGGCGCGGGTGGCCGAGGGTGGCGGCGACGAGGACGGGACCGTCATCGGCAGGCTGCGATCCGCTCGCGGCCCGCAGGGAGAGCAACTGCACCCCGATGAGCTCGCAACCGAGCTCTTCCACTTCTATTTCGCTGGGCACGGCGGCTTGGCGGCGTCGCTCGGATGGCTGCTCGTGGTGCTCGGCGAGCACCACGACCTCGCTGAGGCGGTGCGGGCGGAAGCCGACGCAGTCCTCGACGACGGGACCCCCCGCCTGGAGCATGTCCGTCGACTGGAGACCGCCAGGGCAGTGTCGCGGGAGGTGCTGCGTGTCTACCCGATCGTGCCGTTCACCCTCTTCGGGGTTGCCACTCGGGACCTCGAGCTGGCCGGCTACCGCATCCGGCAGGGGTGGAAGGGCACGGGCGCCATCTGGCCGACCCTCCAAGACCCCGCCACCTTCGACGACCCGGCCACGTTCCGCCGCGACCGCCTCGACGACGAGCGCTTCCGCAGGCTGCCCGAGAATGCCTACGTGCCCCTGGGCGCCGGCCCGCACCGCTGTGCGGGTGAGGCCCTCGTCCAAGTCCTGATGCCGGCCTTCCTCGCCTGGTTCACCCGGCACTACGAGTGGCACTACCCGCCGCAGGACTCCTCGCCCAGAGGACGCGGGCTTGGCCCCTCCCCCCGTGACCGCATCCGTGGCACCGTCACCCGCCGGTGAGTTGGCACCGGGGTTAGGTCTGCTCCGCGCCGATTTGAAATCGGCTGGTCGAGGGTCTCATCCCCGGTTTCTGGGATAGCGGCGCCCTGTCACCACCCGTACTGTCGACGTGGTGGACGGCATCCGGGACCCGAGAGCGATTCGACTGATCGCGGTCGTCGGGATGGCCGGCCCGACCGTGTTCGTAATCGGAATCGTCCTCGCCGCCGCGCTCACGCCGGGGTATTCGCACCTGTCCGAACCCGTGAGCCAGCTTGCTGCGTTCGGCCGGCCTCACCCGGCCATCCAGATGACTGGCTTCGTCGTGTTCGGCCTCTCGATGGTGGCCGTCGCCTTCGGCTTGTGGCGGACCCTCCCCACCGGGATCGCGTCCAGGGTGGGGACGATCCTGGTGGGCGTGGGAGGATCGAACATGGTGGCAACCGGGCTGTTCAGAGCCGACCCGATGGACCAACGGGTACCGAGCGTGGCGGGCAACGTGCACATGGCGACGGCCATGGTCTTGTTTGTTTCCCTCATTCTGGCGTTCATCGTTCTCGGCCGTGGCATGCGACAGAGAAGTCGATGGGCGCCTCTGGCTCCGTTCTCACTGGTGGCCGGTGTCTCGGCGTTCGCCTTCCTCGCCGCGTTCAGCTTCGCCTTCGAGCTTCAGCCCGAGTGGGTTGGACTCTGGCAACGCCTGCTCGCAGCGACAATCGTGTCGTGGTTCGTGACCGTCTCGTGGCGTCTCCGGCGTCTGGCGTCTCATGAGGATCGGCCGCGCCCCGCCGGAGAACGAACCGAGGCCGCCAGCTGAGAGCGAGTGTCTTTCCCCGCGCCTGGGACCAATGCCCGGTTCAGTCTCGCTTGATCACGGCGGTCACCCCGTCGACGCTCTTGGAGGCAACCCCGACTACGGCGTCGACGGCCGACTCGCCGATGTCCTTGGCAGCGTTGAAGGCGCCGGTGGCCGCCGCCGAGGCGGCGTCCTCCACCGAGAGGCCGACATCCCGAGCACCGCTGATCGCACCCGTGATCGCGCCCCGGGTCACGTCGGTGATGTCCCCGCCGACCTCCCCGGCTGACTTCACCAGCCCGGAGGCGGTGTCGGAGACGGCTCCGAGCGCGTCACCGCCCACGTCCCTGGCACCCTGGATCACCCCCCGCACGGTGCCCGAAGCGGCGCTCGTCAGGTCCGCCCCGGTGTCGGAAGCTCCCTTGATCGCGCCCGACGCCAGGCCGGCGACCGCATCGGTGAGGCTCAAACCGACGTCCTTGCCCGACTGGACGACACCGGTGGCGATCCCCGCCGCCGTGCCGGTGACGTCGCCGCCGACATCGCCGGCGCCTTTGACGGCTGCCCGCACGGTGTCAGAGACGACGCCCACCGTGACGGTGGCGATCTCCCCGACTCCCTGCAGCACCCCCACCACCGTGTTGCGCACCACCCCGATCACACCCTCGCCCACCGAGTTCGCAGCCTGGGCGGCGCCGGTCAGGATTCCACCGGCGACACTGAGGACCGACCCGGCCACATCACCCACGCCTTCGAGCGCCGCCTTGGCGGTATCCCGGGCGGCGGTCACCACCCCCGTCGCCACGTCCCCCGTGCCCTTGAAAACCCCCACCAGTCGATCGCGAATGGTCCTGCTCTCCTCCGACATGACAACCCTTCCGCTCGCGGATCCTTTCGACCCTACTCAATGACTGGCGGGCTTTCCGCGAGACGTTGACGACGGACGAGGCTCGCGCAGCCGGTCGCGAGGTCAGCCGGAGCCGAGACGAGTGTCGGTCGTGTGACGTACGCGCGGTGGAGCGGCCACTCGGTCGGCGCGACCAGCGAGACGATCCAGGCCATAGCCGCCGGCGTCAACCGGTTGCGAGACGGGCGTCCCGGATGACGGCGACGGTGCGGTCGACGTCCTCGGTGGTCGTCGACCAGTTCGAGACCGAGATACGCAGCAGCCGCTCCCCCCGCCAGGTGGTCGCACCCAGCCAGGCCCTCCCGTCGGCGTGAATCCACCGCTCGACGGCGTCGGTCCGCGCCGCGTCTCCCACCCGCACCAGCACCTGATTCAGCACCACCTCGTTGACGACCTCGATCCCATCGACAGCTGACAACCCGACGGCAAAGCGCTCGACCGCAGCACCGGTCGACGAGCTCGGCGACCCCCCGCCGACCCATCCCCCGCAACGCAGCCCAGGAGGCGAAACCCCGGGCGCGCCGCGAGGACTCCGGCACGAAGTCCCCACCTCCGAACTCGCGCCCGGCAACCTGCCCGGTGAGGTACGCCGCCGTGTACGCCAGGGCAGTGGCGTGCGCGTCGGGATGGGCGCAGAAGGCACAACCCGAGTCGTAGGGGACGTTGAGCCATTTGTGCCCGTCGCATCCCCACGAATCGGCGAGTTCGACCCCGGCAACCAGGTACCGCTTGGCGGGACTGGCCGCGGCCCACAGACCAAACGCTCCATCGACATGGAACCAGGCGCCGGCAGCACGCGCGATCCCGGCGACCGCAACCAGATCGTCGAAGGCGCCCGTGTTCACGTTGCCCGCCTGTGCGCACACGATGGTCGGCGCGTCCGGGTCGGCATCGATCGCCGCCGCCAGCGCGGCCACGTCAATCGACCCGTCGCCATGGGTCGCAACCGAAACCAGCGACCGCTCGCCGAGCCCGAGCAGTCGCACCGAGCGGTCGATCGTGGCGTGCCGCTCCTCACCGACGACGACCCGCACCGGTGGCGCCCCGACGAGCCCGTCGGTGCCGACGTCCCATCCTCGCTCACGCAGCACA